>CAYJMI010000009.1:0-60165 GCA_964371285.1 uncultured Vicingus sp.
GAGTTTTATTTGGCAAAAAACTACTTGTTATCCACAGGTTTTAGCATCAATAATGTTGGTGGAAAATTGCAGTACGAAGGAGTTTATGAAAATAACGGAGTTTTATTGCCTTCCGAAATAAAGCAAACCATTAAAATAAATTATGTTGATATCCCTTTGTCTGTGAAACTAAAAACCAACGAAATAGGATATGTTACTTATTATGGAAATTTCGGATTTAATGCTGGGATTAAATACAACTCAAAAACGGATATTGAATACCTTGATTTTAAAAGCATAAAACAAACCGATGTTGCTAATACCAGTAATATTTCGTTAATTAACATCAACTTAATTATTGGTGGAGGTATGGAATACAACATTAGTGGAAATACAAATTTGGCAGTTGGAATAACATTTCACAACGGTTTTACAAACATTATAAAATCTAAAACTCATACTTTAGGTGCAGATGGTAAAGCGATGATTGATAGTAATGGAAAAGCCGTTTATACCGATAAAAATGCCACCAGCAATCTCAATTTCTTTTCTTTAGATATGGCTATTTATTTCTAAAATTAGTGCCTTTGGACACCAAAAAAGTTATACCTCACATTGTAAATTGGCTTTCTGATTACGCTAATAATTCGAACATAAAAGGTTTTGTAATTGGTATTTCTGGCGGAATTGACTCTGCTGTAACCTCAACGTTGGCTGCAAAAACTGGGTTGCCTTTAATTTGTGTGGAAATGCCCATACATCAAGATAAAACTCAAGAACAACGAGGTTTAAACCATATTGCATTTTTGAAATCTAATTTTCCGAATGTTACTTCTATACAAGCCGATTTAACACCTGTTTTTGACGGATTTACTGCTTCAGTTGTATCAAACAAAGGAACAGAACTCGAAAAATTGGCTTTAGCCAATACTCGTTCTAGGTTAAGAATGACGGCTCTTTATTATATAGCTCAAATCAATAAAAGCTTAGTTTTAGGTACTGGCAATAAAATAGAAGATTTTGGCATTGGTTTTTTTACTAAATATGGTGATGGCGGAGTTGATTTAAGTCCAGTTGCCGATTTAACAAAAACCGAAGTTTACGAAATTGGTAAACAATTAAATATTATTGAAGAAATACTTGTTGCTCCACCAACCGACGGGCTTTTTGGCGACGGCAGAACTGACGAAGACCAAATTGGAGCTTCTTATCCCGAATTAGAATGGGCAATGAAAACAGTAGAAGAAAACAATTTTAATTCTAAAGATTTTACTGAACGAGAAGCTAAAGTTTTTGAAATTTATTCGCGTTTAAATCGAATCAATCAACACAAAATGAATGCAATTCCAGTTTGTTTAATTCCAAATGAATTGAGAAAAAATAGTTGATAACTCGTTAAAAAGCTTCAGTTAATTCTTTATCAATTACATCATGCTTTTTTACTAAATTTGTTCTCCCGATGGCTATCGGGATTATTATCAATTTTTATCACATTATAATTTCATAATTAGCACTATGGCTACACAAAACTTTTCAGAACGTCACATTGGCCCAAGAGAATCCGATGTAAAAGACATGTTATCAGCAATTGGAGTAAACTCCATTGATGAATTGATTAATCAAACCATCCCATCAAAAATAAGGTTAAAAAACGAGTTAAACCTCGATAAACCTCTTACTGAGTTTGAATACTTAAACCACATCAAAACATTATCAAACAAAAACAAATTGTTCAAATCATATATCGGATTAGGTTACAACAACACCATTTTACCATCGGTAATTAAACGAAATATTTTTGAAAATCCAGGTTGGTACACTGCTTACACACCTTACCAAGCTGAAATATCGCAAGGTCGATTAGAAGCATTATTGAATTTCCAAACCATGGTATTAGACTTAACAGGGATGGAAATTGCTAATGCATCTCTTTTAGACGAAGGCACTGCGGCTGGAGAAGCCTTGATTTTAGCTTATGCCAACAGAAGTAAAGAGGCGAAAGCTGCCGGAGCAAACTTGTTTTTTGTTTCCAACAAATGTTTGCCTCAAACCATCGACGTATTAAAAACACGTTCTACTCCACTTCATATTGATTTGATTGTGGGCGACTACGCTACTTTTGAATTTAATGAAAAAGTTTTTGGTGCAATTGTTCAATATCCTGATGTTACAGGGCAAATTAACGATTATGCTGCGTTTACTACAAAAGCACATCAAAATGGCAGTTTAGTAATTGTTGCTGCCGATTTGTTAAGCCTTGCATTATTAACTCCTCCGGCTGAGTGGGGTGCTGATGTTGTGGTTGGTACTACACAACGTTTTGGTGTTCCGATGGGTTATGGAGGACCTCATGCTGCATATTTTGCTACAAAAGACGACTATAAAAGAACCATGCCGGGAAGAATTATTGGTGTGTCGATTGATGAGCAAGGAAATCGGGCATTAAGAATGGCATTACAAACTCGCGAACAACACATTAAACGCGATAAAGCAACATCAAACATTTGTACTTCTCAAGTATTATTGGCTGTAATTGCTGGAATGTACGCTGTTTATCATGGAAAAGAAGGTATTGCAAATATTGCTACCACAGTAAATGAGTTAACCGGAAAATTAGCGGCAAAATTGGATGCTCTTGGTTTAAAAAGAGTAAACAACACCTTTTTCGATACGTTAACTGTTGAAATTTCTGCCGAACAAAAACAAAAGATAAATGAATTAGCATTGGCTAAAGAAGTCAATTTTTACTACCACGGAAATAATATCTCTATTAGCTTTGGCGAAACAGAAGATGAAAACGATGTTGAAATTGCCGCTTCAATTTTTGCAACAGCTTTAGGTAAAACTACTTCGCCAAATGAGGCAGCGAAAGGAATTCCTGCAAACTTAAAAAGAACATCAGCATACTTAACTCATGAGGTATTTAACAAGTATCATTCAGAATCGGAAATGATGCGTTACATCAAACGATTAGAAAATAAAGATTTATCGTTAACACACTCCATGATTTCGTTGGGTTCTTGTACCATGAAATTAAATGCTGCATCAGAACTTATTCCTTTAGGTTGGGCAGAATGGGCGAACATTCATCCTTTCGTTCCTTTTAATCAAGCAGAAGGTTACCAAATAATGTTAAAGGATTTGGCTGAAGATTTGGCTGAAATTACGGGTTTTGATTCGGTTTCGTTACAACCAAACTCAGGTGCTTCGGGCGAATATGCAGGACTGTTGGTTATAAGAGCTTACCACAATAGTAGGGGAGACACTCACCGAAACATTGCCTTAATTCCATCATCAGCACACGGAACAAACCCTGCAAGTGCTGTTATGGCCGGCATGGAAGTTATTGTAACCAAATGTGATGAAAAAGGAAACATTGATGTAGCCGATTTAAAAGAAAAAGCAGAACAATACAAAGACACGCTTTCCTGTTTAATGGTTACTTATCCTTCTACTCACGGTGTGTTTGAGGAAAGTATTATGGAAATTACCCAAATTATTCATGCCAATGGCGGACAAGTTTATATGGATGGAGCCAACATGAATGCTCAGGTTGGATTAACCAACCCCGCAAACATTGGTGCCGATGTTTGTCATTTAAACCTACACAAAACTTTTGCTATACCTCACGGTGGTGGCGGGCCTGGTGTTGGGCCAATTGGCGTGGCTAAACATTTAACTCCATTTTTACCTTCCAACCCTGTTGTAAAAACAGGAGGTGACCAAGCCATTACGGGAGTTTCTTCGGCTCCTTGGGGAAGTGCCTACGTTTGTTTGATTTCCTATGCTTACATTAAAATGTTGGGTACTGAAGGTTTGAAAAAATCGACTCAATTTGCCATATTAAATGCAAATTACCTGAAAGCAAAATTGGAGAACTATTATCCGATACTTTATACCAATGTAAATAACCGTGTTGCCCACGAAATGATTTTACAGTGTAATCAGTTTAAAACTGCCCATGTAGATGTTTCTGATATTTCTAAACGATTGATGGATTACGGTTTTCATGCCCCAACGGTTTCATTTCCGGTACACGATACGCTAATGGTTGAACCAACCGAAAGTGAAAGTAAAGAAGAATTAGACCGTTTTATTGAAGTAATGGTTAGCATTAGAAAAGAAATTGACGCTATTGCAGAAGGCAAAATGAATGCTGAAGATAATGCCCTAAAAAATGCACCTCATACTTTAGCTTCTATTTTAGATGAAAACTGGAATCATCCTTATACTAAAGAACAAGCCATTGCTCCATTAAGCTGGTTAAAAGAAGCTAAATACTGGCCAACAGTTGGTCGTGTTAATAATGGCTATGGCGATAGAAATTTGGTATGTAGCTGTAACCCTATCGAAGATTATATGAAAGCTGAGGCTTAAGTAATTCTTAATTACCAAAAAAGCATCAATCCAATAGGTTGATGCTTTTTTTGTTAAGTAAAATCATTCAAAGCTATACAGCATTTTTAAAGACTTTTGAAATTGAATATGGTGAACATAAATTTTGTGTAAAATAAGCTATTCCAAAAAAATCATAGAAATCAACATTTTCAGTAATCGTATTTTTTACCCAATCGCTTTAATCATATCTTGTTTAGTAATGATATGATGTTTGTCGGTATCATAATTTACAATAACTGCTTTTTCACCTTTTTGGAACAATTTTGAAACCTGTTCAAAAGTTGTTTTCTCAGTAACTACAGGAAAAGGCTCTTGCATTAAATTTCTTACTGGTAATTCTTTTAATTCAGCATTTTCCAACAATTTTCCAAACAAGTGGTTATCACTTAACGAGCCAACAAATTTATTGTTGTCAAGTACCGGTATTTGAGAAATGTTATATTGATTCATCAATAAAATGGCTTGAGTAACAGGCGTATCAGAACTTACCGTAACCAAATGTTTACCAATATGGTCTTTAATTAAATCCAATGCTGTTTTCTTTTCTTCGTTCAAAAAGCCTCTGTCTCTCATCCAATCGTCATTAAACATTTTGCCTAAATAACGAGTTCCATGGTCATGGAAAATTACCACCACAACATCTCCTTTTTTAAACATGTCTTTCATTTGAATGATTCCTGCCATTGCACTACCAGCACTGTTTCCAACAAAAATACCTTCTTCACGAGGAATTCTTCTGGTCATGATTGCGGCATCTTTATCGGTAACTTTTTCAAAATGGTCGATTAAACTAAAATCAACATTTTTTGGTAAAAAATCTTCGCCAATACCTTCTGTGATGTATGGATAAATTTCGTTATCGTCAAAAATACCTGTTTCCTTGTATTTTTTAAATACCGAACCGTATGTATCAATTCCTAAAATTTTAATGTTAGGATTTTTTTCTTTCAAAAATTTTGCAGTTCCGCTAATGGTTCCTCCTGTGCCAACACCAACAACTAAATGAGTTATTTTTCCGTCGGTTTGTTCCCAAATTTCAGGGCCTGTGGATTCGTAGTGAGCTACTGCATTGCTTGGGTTGTCGTATTGGTTTGGCTTCCATGAGTTTGGGATTTCATTTACCAAACGACTAGAAACAGAATAATAAGAAGCAGGATCTTCGGGTGCTACGTTGGTAGGACAAACAAAAACTTCTGCACCAAAAGCTCTTAAAGCATCAAATTTTTCTTTCGATTGTTTATCGGTAGAGGTAAAAATACATTTATAACCTTTAATTACGGCAGCTATTGCTAATCCCATACCTGTATTTCCACTTGTGCCTTCAATAATTGTTCCGCCTGGTTTTAAACGACCGTCTTTTTCGGCATCTTCAATCATTTTCAACGCCATACGGTCTTTAATGCTGTTTCCGGGGTTGGTAGTTTCAACTTTTGCCAATACTAAGGCAGGAATGTCTTTTGTAATACTGTTTATTTTTATTAGCGGAGTATTTCCAATGGTTTCTAAAACGTTGTTGTAATATTTCATTCTTCAGTTATATTTTATTTTGTGCAAAAGTAATAAATAGCTTTTATTTAATCGAATCTTATCGCTTTTACAGGAGAAATTTTTGTGATAACGTACGATGGCAGAATCAACATCAAAAAACAAACGATTAGAGTACCAATGTTTAATATAATGATGGAATACAAATCCAATTTAATAGGTACCTGAGAAACGTAATACGATTCTTCGGGTAATTTTAAAAATCCAAATTGTAGTTGAAGTAAACAAAGTCCTATTCCAACGATATTTCCAATTACTAATCCCTTAATGATTAAGTTTAATGCATTGTATAAAAAAACTTTTCTCACATTCCAATTGGGCATTCCTAATGCTTTTAAAATTCCTATCATGTTGGTTCGTTCCAAAATTAAAATCAGTAAAGCTGAAATAATGTTGATTACTGCTACTAAAACCATCAAAATAATAATAATCATCACATTAATATCTTGTAGCTCTAACCAATTAAAAATGTCCGGGTTTTTATCAATGATAGTTACAGAATGTAAGTCGTAACCAATATGGTCGTACACAAATTCATCTAATTTGGTTAAATCATCGTAATTATCAATAATTACTTCAAAACCACCAATTTGATTGCTACTCCAGTTGTTCCGTTTTTGAATGTGTGCAATATCGGTAATGACATAAATATTATCAAATTGCTCCAATCCTGATTGGTAAATTCCTTTTACGATGAAATCTTTTGGTCGCAATTGCCCGTCAGTTTGAATGAAATAAAGAAACATTTTATCGTGTAACTTAATGTTCATTTTGTTGGCAATGGTTTGCGAAACAATAATATCGTTGGTTGGATTGGCAGTGTCAATAACAATAGGAGAACCTTCTTTTAATTTGTCGTTAAAAAAACTCCAATCGAAATCGCTTCCAATACCTTTAACAATAACGCCGTAAATGTCTTCGTTGGTTTTTATGATACCTGCTTTGGTGGCAAAAATCTGGATGTGTTTAATTCCTTCAACGGTATCTAAACTTGGGTAAAAAGCTTGGTTTTTATCAATTGGGGTGGCTTCGTAGGTGTTTTGAGAATCGTATTTGGTAATTTGAATATGTCCCCCAAAACCAATCACTTTGTTTCTGATTTCACGTTGAAAACCCGAAACAATGCTCAAAGCAATAATCATAACAGTTATTCCTAACGCAATGGCAGAAATAGAAATTTTAATGATGGGCTGCGTAAACTTTTTAGAGTTACGATCACCTTTCATTATATTTTTTGATATGAAATATTCGAGATTCAAAATACTTACTTTTGTAATGGAGTTTTTTCAAACTTTAACAAAAATAACAATTTGTAACAAGATGCTTTTTAAAGAACTTACTATTCTTCTTATTGTTTCAATATTTGTTTCCAGTTGTTCGGGGCAAGGCGATTTTTCATCTTCCGAAAAAGTGGTGATTTCAAGTCGGATAAAATATCCTGCTCAAGAAAAACTTAGCGTGGTAGTGGGTGCCGACCAACCCGACCTTTATTTGCCTTTGTTACTAAACAAAAAAGTGGGGATTGTAGCCAATCATACCTCAATGATTAATGCTGTTCATTTAGTTGATTCGTTGTTAAAACTAAAAATTAATATTAAAAAAGTATTTAGCCCCGAGCATGGTTTTAGAGGAAATGCTGATGCCGGCGAAAAAGTAAAATCAAATATTGATGCCAAAACCAAATTGCCGATAATTTCGCTTTATGGAAAAAACAAAAAACCAACCCCCGAACAACTAAAAGGATTGGAGGTAATTGTTTTTGATATTCAGGATGTTGGTGCACGATTTTACACTTATATTTCAACCATGAATTACGTAATGGAAGCTTGTGCCGAAAACAATATTCAATTTATTGTGTTGGACAGACCAAATCCGAATGGAAATTATGTGGACGGGCCAATTTTGGAAACAGGATTTGAATCGTTTGTAGGAATGCACCATGTGCCAATTGTACACGGTATGACGGTGGGTGAATATGCTCAAATGATAAATGGCGAAGGTTGGTTGGCAAAAGGTGTTAAATGCAGTTTGGAAGTAATTCTTATGAAAAATTATAACCACAATACTGAGTATAAATTACCTATAAAACCATCGCCCAATTTGGCTAATATGCAAGCCATTTATTTGTATCCTTCGCTGTGTTTATTTGAAGGGACTCCAATAAGTGTGGGAAGAGGAACGGATAAACCTTTTCAGGTAATTGGGCATCCGCAACTGAAACCTAATTTTTCTTTTGTGCCAAAACCAACTCAAGGAGCTAAAGAACCTTTACTCAGAGGAGAAACTTGTTATGGATTAGATTTGTCGGGTGTAGATGTAAAAAAGGAATTGGATTTATCTTACCTTATCCGGTTTTACAACGATTACCCCGACAAGGAACATTTTTTCAACAACTTCTTTAACACGTTGGCTGGAAATGCCACTTTGCAAGAGCAAATAAAACAAGGAAAAACTGAAGAAGATATAAAAGCCACTTGGCAAAAAGAATTGAATGAATTTAAAGCAATACGTAAAAAATACTTGCTGTACGAGGATTTTGAGTAAGATTAAACATCTTTCTTAATCACAAAACTTCTATCTCCCGAATCGTTAAAAGGACCATCAAACAAGTTCCCGTTTTTATCAATCAACTGAATACGTATGATGTTTTCTGCTTTTGTTAACCCTTTAATAGTGTAAGCAGCCCATTTGTCAATTATAAATTCGGTAGAATTAATAGTAACTTTTACCTTGTTTCCAGTTGTAGAAATAGACGTGTTTACCAAATAAAAATCTAGAATCGGTTGCTTGCTTTCTTCTTGAGGTTGGTAGAAAAACAAATGGGGAACACCCATATTAAACAAAATATCCATATTACCAATAACTACATTTTTAAGTAAATGAGCGTTGTTTTTTTTAATACTGATGTTGTTTTGGTCGGTTAAAAAAGCCAAGAAAACATTGTTACCATACAAAAACTCTTTTTTAATGTTGGGTTGATTAAAGTAAGTTAATGAGTAATTGTTTTCTAAAATAGCGATGTTGTAATTAGAAATGCCTTCTACCAAAAAACTTAAGCTATTTGTTCCTTCTTTAAACTGTTTGGTTGATAAACTCAACGAGGTGTTTGAAAATTCTTTGGCTTTAATTTCTACCAATGAAATTTCATCTTTGGTGTAGGTCTTTATTTCATTGTCGATTGCAGGTTCAATAATTATGGCTTCTTCGTTACTTACTTTTGGTGTAATAACTTTTGCGGCTGTTGAATCTTTTTTTACTGAGTTATCGTCGTTCGAGTTAGAACCTGAACAAGCTACTAAGAAAAAGAAATATGCAAAAAAAAGATTCCTGCCTACGCAGGAATGACGTAAGAAAAATAATTTAATAAATCTGTGAATCTGTGGCATTTTTAAAAATTCAATAAAACTTGATTTTTTTCAACTGCATCACCTTTTTTTACCAAAATGTTTTTGATGATGCCATCAGTTGGCGATTTTATCACGTTTTCCATTTTCATGGCTTCTAAAATCAGCAAAGCCTCACCTTTTTGAACAGTTTGACCAACTTCAACAGAGATGTTAATAACCAATCCGGGCATGGGAGCTTTTAAGTTAGCCACTTTTGTAGTAGCTAAATTGTCCATTCCAAGGCTTTTTAACAACTCGTCGTATTTGTCTTTTACAGCAAATTTGAATTTTTTACCATTTACTTTTATAAAAAAGTTTTTTTCATCAGGATGTGCTTTTAAAAGCTCAACAGTATAGGATTGGTGGTTTTTTATTACATGAAAAGTGCGTTCGTTAATTTTTGAAACATCCCAATTGAATGGAGTATTATCAAGAGTTCCACTTTTTAAATCCTTATCAAAACCAATTTGATATTCATGTTTATTTTCAGCAATTACTTTAATCAAATCCATAATTCAACTTTTATTACGACCCAAAAATAGTCATATAAGTTAAAAATAAGAACTTTGACCAAGATAAAGAATTATTGATATGCAATTAAATTTTAAAAAAATTGGAGAAGGCAATCCATTAATTATTTTACACGGCTTGTTTGGGTCTTTAGATAATTGGATGACCATTGCTAAAGAATTAGGTAAAGATTTTGAAGTTTATATTTTAGATGCCCGAAATCATGGACAATCGCCACACGATGATGTTTTTAATTATCATGTTATGGTTAAAGATTTGAAAGAATTTATTGAAGAACAACGGATGATTAGCCCAATTATTTTAGGGCATTCCATGGGTGGAAAAACTGCCATGCAATTTGCGGTAGATTACCCTCATTTAATTTCAAAATTAATTGTTGTTGATATTGCTCCAAAAGCGTATCCAATTCATCACGATTTAATCATCAACAGCTTAAAATCGTTAAATTTTAACGAAATTAAAACCCGAAAAAAAGCAGAAGATAAATTAGCCCAATATATTTTTGATTTATCTACCCGTCAGTTTTTATTGAAAAATTTATATTGGGCGGCACAGGAGCAACTGGCATTTCGTTTTAATTTAGAGGCAATTTCAAAAAATATTGACGAGGTTGGAGCAGAAATAGATTTCACTTCACCGTTTTATCAACACACCCTGTTTATAAGAGGAGACCAATCTAATTATATTTTGGATAGTGATTTTGAACAAATCTTTACCATTTTTCCAAATGCACAAGTAAAGACTATTGAAAACAGTGGTCATTGGGTTCATGCTGAACAACCGTTTACATTTTTGAGCGTAGTAAATGAATTTCTATTAAGACAATAATGCAACCCATCTAGGCTAAAAAACGTCCTACTAAAAAGGTGATATTTATAATATAATGTAGAATTTAGTAACATATTTAGTATTATTGTCGTAAGTATCCATATTTTGAATTAAAAAAGCATTAATGAATTTCAAAAATTACTTTTTTACACTAACAATTACATTTATTTTAGCTGTTAGTCAGGCTTTTGCTGGTGATTTATACTGGGTTGGAAATAGTGGCAACTGGAATGATGCTTCGCATTGGGCTTCTGTTTCTGGTGGTAAAGGTGGGGTAGGCGTACCATCTTTAAACGATAATGTGTTTGTTGACGATAAATCCTTTTCTCAAAAAAACGCTATTGTTAACATCAACTCAAGCGTTTCGTTAAACAACTTAAACATTATTTCTCAAAAAGATTTTACCATAGCTTCATCTAAAAGTACCGAAATAAACATTTTTGGTTCCATTCAAGTTACTTCAAAGTTTAATAATCAAATAAAATCAACCATTCGTTTTAAAAGCGCCAAAAATGAAACCATTCATTTGGGTTGGTTTGTTTGGCAAGCTGATATTTATTTTGATGGTACAGGAACTTATAAACTTACCAGCCCAATTCAAAATCATAACAACGAACTTCACCATGTAAACGGAACACTCGATTTAAACCAAAATGATGTGTTATGTGGCTCTTTTATTTCAAACTCTAATGAAAAAAGAATACTGATAAGCGAAAAATCAACCATTTTAACTTACCATCAATTTGTAGTTGAAGATAAAAAAAATGAATTTGATTTCTCAAAAACTACTATATATTTTACGGGACAAGCTCAGCAGATAACTGCTGAAAATAAAAAAGACTATAAAATAATTTTAATAAATTCGAATACTTCTTCAATTCAAAAAACTGTAAATAATGGAGCAGTATCTAACGATACGGTTTCTTGTGGTAACAATTGTGATGGAGAATTAATTGTAACTGCAACTACTACTTGCCCAAATGCAACGGTTGACTGGCTTCCTGGAAGTCCAACTGGGGATTGTCCTTTGTGCCTCATTCCTGGACCTAATATTTCAGACACCATATTTAATTTATGTCCTGGTATTTATACAGCTGTAATTCGTAATGACTGTGATGCTAGTGTAATTGCTCCACAAGGAGAAGTAAAAGGTCATCCATCCATTGTTCCAATTTTTGAAGATATAATTCAAACTAAATGTAAAGATACCTGCGATGGTTCTGTTACAGTGATTGTTACTGGAGCTTCTTACGCTGTATTTAGTTATCAATGGTATCCTGTTCCACCTTTAACTCTTAATGATACTAATTCGGCAATTTCAGGATTATGTGCAGGCACCTATTCTTTAGAAGTACAAGATGGGTTTGGTTGTATTGATACATTTGATTATGT
Source organism: uncultured Vicingus sp. (assembly GCA_964371285.1). Taxonomy (GTDB): domain Bacteria; phylum Bacteroidota; class Bacteroidia; order Flavobacteriales_E; family Vicingaceae; genus Vicingus. The sequence goes on from CAYJMI010000009.1 coordinate 12,060, forward strand.
AGTCGGAGAACCAAATTTTGTTCTTCCAAATGTTACAACTACAGATATTTTATGCTATGGTGATTGTAATGGAACTGCAACAGCTAATCCAATAGGAGGTAATGGAGGTTATACGTATCAATGGTCTGCCAATGCCTTGCCTAATGTATTAACTAATCCAGGAATTACAAACCTTTGCATAGGTAGTTATACAGTAGATGTTTTAGATGCTAAAGGCTGCCCCGGAGATACTACAATAATCATATCAGCACCAGATAGTTTAGATGTTACATCCTCCCAAATCAACGTGAGCTGCGGAGGTTATTGTGATGCTTCTGCATCTGCTACTGTTATTACAGGTGGTGTTGGACCGTACACTCACAATTGGAGTACATTATTTACTGAAACTATACCAGCAGGACAAACTTCAACAATAAATTTACTTTGTGCTGGCACTTATACCGATTCTATTGTTGATGCAAATGGCTGTGACACAGTTTTGACTTTTATCATTACCGAACCAGATACGTTGTTAACAACAACAACTTTTACCGATGTTACTTGTTTTGGTGCTTGTGATGGAAAAGCATTTACAACGCCAATAAATGGAACAATACCTTATTCTTTTGCTTGGTCTTGTGGACCATCAACGTTAGATTCTATTACAGGTCTTTGTCCAGGACAATGTATTGTTATTGTAACTGACCTAAATGGTTGTGAAATTCAAGACACCATTACCATAACTGAGCCTAATATACTTTTAGCTGTACCTTCTTTGGTTCAAAACATGTCGTGTCCGGGTGTTTGTGATGGCATTGCTACTTCTAACCCAACAGGAGGAACTACTCCATATTCATGGAGTTGGAATAATCCAGGAGATACCACCCAAACAACTACAACAGGTTTGTGTCAAGGTTTTGTAACTGTTACCGTTATCGATTCAAATTTATGTGTTGCCATAGATAGTGTTTTTATAGACGAACCGATACCTATGGTATTAACCATGAATAAAACTGATGCTACTTGTGATGGACTTTGTAATGGAACGGCTGGCGTTGATGTTACGGGTGGTACAGGAGTTTTAACATACAATTGGTTGCCAGTTCCACCTAACGGACAAGGAACAGATTCCATTTGGGGATTATGTGCACCCAATACTTATACCGTTACAGTTATCGATAACAATGGAGCAGGTTGTAGTGCAAGCAATAGTATAACCATTAATGAACCTACTCCGGTTACGGCTATCGTTACCACGGTTAATTTAAGATGCAACAGTTTATGTGAAGGTTCTGCAACCGTTACTCCCGCTGGTGGAACTCCTCCTTATATGGTTTCTTGGAATGGTGCACCATATATTAATGTTGTGGGGATAAGCAATACCATAACTAATCTTTGTGCAGGAAATCATACTGCTGATGTTCGTGATGCCAATAACTGTATCACTCCTTTTATCTTTGTAATTAATGAACCAACTGCATTAACAACGGTTAGTAATGGTACTAATTTAACGTGTAACAGTGCTTGTATAGGAACAGGTACAACAGTTCCTGCTGGAGGAACATCTCCATATACTTTCAGTTGGACGAATGCAGACACCACCCAAACTGCAGATAGTTTATGTGCTGGAACGTGGTTTGTAACCATTACTGATGATTCTTTGTGTACACTTATTGATTCCGTTACTATAATTGAGCCCGACACACTAGATGCCAACGTTACTTTTACTAACATAACTTGTAACAATGCCAATAACGGAACAGCCGTATCTCTTCCTTTTGGAGGTACAGCTGGTTATACCATTGTTTGGAGAAGACTACCAGCACTAATTATTCCAGGTAATCCAATTGGATCACTTACTGCAGGCACTTATTTTGTTACTGTTACTGATGCTGCTGGTTGTATTGATAGAGACACAATAACCATTACAAATCCTTCAGTCATCGTTGTAAATCCATCAGCAATAAGCGCTAGTTGTGCAACAAATTGCGATGGACAAGCAACAGCAAATCCAACTGGAGGAACAGGTTCTCTAGCTTCTTTTACTTTTGCTTGGTGTAGTGGAGATAATACACAAACAACTGCTCCAGATTTATGTCCAGGAACGTATTGCATTACTGTAACCGATTCATTAGGGTGTACAAAAACGGACTCTGCAACTATAGTTCCATCCATAGTTATCACCATTTTAACGGATACAGTAGGCATAAGTTGTAATGGCTTGTGCGATGGTACAGCCACTGCAAATCCTTCAGGTGGAGTTTTACCATATACCTATAGTTGGGATGATGCCCCATTATTTCAAGATACACAAACAGCTGACAGTTTATGTCCTGGAAACTATACGGTAACAGTAACAGATTCTACGGGTTGTGTAGCTACACAATCTACAACCATGTCGGTTGCACCAGATGTTTTACTTGTAAATGGAATGTTTACTAATGTTACTTGTAATGGAGCAAATGATGGAACCATTTCTGCTGCACCATCAGGAGGAACTCTTCCTTATGATACAACTTTTTCTATTACACCACAAATAGGGTTACCTCCGGGTACTTATTGGGCGAGTGTTACAGATGCAAATGGATGTATATCAACGGATACACTCATCATTACTGAGCCCGATACTATTTCACCCAATGCAACTGTTGTAAATGTAAATTGTAATGGAAATAACACAGGAAGTATTTCATTGGCTCCTACAGGAGGAACTCCAGGTTATACTTATTTATGGAATGGTGGGTTAGGAACAAGTTCTTCTGTATCGGGTTTAATTGCAGGATTTTATACAGTTACCATTACCGATACTGTTGGTTGCTCAAGACAAGATACGTATGAAATTACTCAACCTACAGTTTTTGCATCAAACCCATATAATATTCCAGAATCTTGTTTTGGAGCATGTGATGGTACAGCAGGTATTATAGTAAGCGGAGGTACTGAACCTCACACAACGAGTTGGAATGTTGGACCTCCTTTTACAACAGATACTATCACCAATTTATGTCCAGGTGTTTATTCTGTGATATCTATTGATTTTAATGGATGTTCAACTTCTGAAAACATTACTATTCTTGGTAATCCTCAATTGTTTGCAAATGCTACTGGAACATCAGTCTCTTGTAGTGGTACTTGTAGTGGTACAGCGACAGCAACACCAAGTGGTGGTGCTGGTGGTTATACCTATTCTTGGACTGCTGTTGGAGGCTCTGCTATTACTAATCCTACAGATTCTACAAATACTTTGTTGTGTCCAGACACGTATAATGTTACTGTTACGGATGCTAACGGTTGTTCAGCAAATGGAAGTTATATGGTTATTGAGCCCAATGCACTTCAAGTTACTCTGGATAGTACCAATGTAATTTGTAATGGTGCAAACGATGGAACTGCAATGGCAACACCAATTGGGGGAACAGCACCATATACTTATTCGTGGGTTGGGGGCATTTTACCTATACCAACCAATACAAGTTCAATTTCAAATTTAATTCCAGGTATTTATACGGTTAATGTTGTTGATACGAATGGATGTTTCTTTATAGGCTCGGTTAATATTCAAGAACCCTCTTTAATTGTTGCTAACGAAAATGTAGTTGGGGCAAATTGTGGTTTTAATGACGGATACATTACAGTTGCACCAACTGGCGGCACACCTGTATATACTCATTCTTGGTCAAATGGTTCTGTTCTGGATTCTATAGGTGGTTTATCTGTTGGATTTTACACCGATACCATAACAGATGCTAATGGATGTTTACAAACGTTTACATTTGCAATTAGCAATCCATTGGGACCTTCTGGAGTTACAGCAACCGTAGTAGATGCCTCTTGTTTTGGTGCATGTGATGGAGCAGCTAACGTAATTCCTATTGGTGGAACTCCTAGTTATACCTATAATTGGAATGTTCCTGGAGAAACTGATTCAACAATAACTGGGCAATGTGCAGGAACGTTAAATTTAACGGTTACTGATGCCTTAAACTGTGTATTAAATACTTTTGTAGTTATTGGCGAAGCAGACAGTATTACAGCAAACTCAACTTTTACAGGAACTTCTTGTAACGGAACTTGCGATGGTACTGCAAGTGTAACTCCAAGTGGCGGTACTGCTCCTTACACCTATTTGTGGTCGAACGGATTAACAACTCCATCTGTTTCAAATCTTTGTTTAGGTACAGATAGTGTTACCATAACAGATTTTAATGGATGTACAAAAGTGGTGATTTTTAATATCACTAGCCCAAATGTATTAACTGTTACAACTTCTCATACAGATGTATCTTGTAATGGAGGTAGTAATGGAACGGCAACAGCTAATCCACTTGATGGAACGGCTCCTTATACGTACATCTGGACTGACCCACTTGCTCAAATCATTCCAACTGCTATTAATTTACCAGCAGGAACATATACCGTAACAGTAACCGATTTTAATGGCTGTTCTGCCACCGATGTTGCTACTATTAGTGAGCCTTCTTTAATTGTTGCAAATGAAGTAACATTTTCTGCTACTTGTGGAGCTAATGACGGGACAATAAATCTTGCTCCAACAGGAGGCACAGGACCAACTTATACTTATGTTTGGCCAACTTTAGGTGCAGGCGTTATTGTACCAAATGTTTCAGGGTTACCAGCTGGGTCATATCCTGTAGAAATAACGGATGAGAATAATTGTATGCAATCGTTTTTAATTCCAATAAGTAATGTTGGTGGACCAACAGTTACTACTAATTCTACCAATGTTTCGTGTAATGGAGTTTGTGATGCTACTTCAACAGTATCCGTTATTTCTGGAAACCCTGGTTATACTTACTTATGGACGGGAGGAGCTATAACAGGTCAAACTACTACTTCGGTTACTGGTTTATGTGAAGACAATTATACAGTTCAAGTTACTGATGGAAATAATTGTGTTACTGTTGCTGCTGTAACCATTGGTGCAAATGCTCCAATAACAGCAAATGTATCAACTATCGATGTAACATGTAACGGTGGTACTGATGGTTCTGCATTGGTTGTGCCTGTGGGTGGAGTGCCTCCGTATTCATATTCTTGGTCGGGACCTTGCCCAGTTCTACCAAACAATGCAGTAGCTGGTTTGTGTGCAGGAACTTATACAGTTACCATTACTGATGGTGCTGGTTGTTCCAGCCCAATTACGGTGGTAATCAATGAACCAACTACTTTAACAGTTTCGGCTGTAGCTAACAATTTAACTTGTTTTGGACAAAGTGATGGTTCTGCAACAGCAACTCCAACTGGAGGAACTGCCGCTTATACTTATTTATGGTCGGATGGGGCTACTACTACACCTACTATTTCTGGATTGACAGCTGGCATTTATTCGGTAATTGTTACCGATGACAATGGCTGTTCTGCTACCGATAGCGTAACCATTTTTAGTGGTAATGCCATAACTGCTATTTTTAATCCAATAACAAATGCCACTTGCGGAGTATGTGATGGTTCTGCAACTATAAATGTTGGAGTTGGTTCAGGCCCCTACACTTATTTATGGTCACCAGGTGGTCAAATTACATCAATAGCAAATAATTTATGCCCTGGAGCTTTTGATGTTGATGTTACCAATAGTTTGGGTTGTACTCAAACGTTTACCGTGTTAATCAGTAATCCAAACGGACCGACGATAACTACAGCAGCCGATAGTACATCTTGTTATAATTCATGCGATGGTTTTGCTTGGGTTGATGTTATTGCTGGAAATCCACCATACACTTTCCAATGGAATGATTTAAATTTACAAACCAACGATACGGCAACAGCTTTGTGTGCTGGATTGTATAATATAATTACACAAGATAGTTTGGGATGTATTACGGTTGATTCCATTAGAATTGACCAACCCACTCAAATTTTAGCCAATTTAACTACTACTCCAATCAGTTGTTTTGGCGATAGTAATGGAACAGCTACGGTAAATCCTACTGGAGGAATAGGTGTTTATAGTGTTGCCTGGAGTAATGGTGATTTTGGATTAACGGCAACAAATTTATCTGCCGGACCTCATTCGGTTACCATTACAGATGGTAATGGATGTCCGATTACAAAAAACTTTAATTTAATTTCACCTACAACCATTAATATCGTAATGTCATCAACATCTACCACTTGTAATGGCGATTGTGATGGAACTGCGTTAGCAACAGTAAGCGGAGGTACTCCTCCTTATAGTTATTTGTGGGATTCATCTCCTACCCAACCCAACTCTCTTGCAACAAGTTTATGTGCAGGATTATATACGGTAACGGTTACCGATAATAGAAATTGTATTCAAACAGATACTGTTTCAGTAATTACGCCCGATTCACTTTTCACCACATCTACTCCATCAGATGCAATTTGTAATGGACAAAACAGTGGAAGCATCATAACTAATCCTGTTGGTGGAGTTCCTCTATACTCTTATATTTGGAGTACTGTTCCTACTCAATTTACTCAAACAGCAACAAATTTATTAGCAGGAACATATAATGTAATTGTGGTTGATGCCAACAATTGTACTACAACTGATACAGTTACTGTAAATGAACCAAATACTCTTTTAGACAGTACAATAGTAAACGGTCCAACTTGCGGAGTTTGTGATGGTTCTGCTACTGCAAATCCTGTGGGTGGTGTGGGTCCTTTTGCTTATATTTGGGGAGGTGTTGTTACTGATACTGCCCAAACCAAAACTGGATTATGTGCTGGAATAATTACACTTCAAATAACTGATTTAGGAACAGGTTGTGTTTACGATTTCAACGTTATTGTAAACAGTGTTACTGGCCCAACTATTGCGTTAACGATTACTGGAGAAAGTTGTCCTGGCTCATGCGACGGAGAAGCTTTAGCTTCTGCATCAAACGGAAATCCTCCATATAGCTTTTTATGGACTCCACCAGGTCCACCATCAACCCTTGACGATTCGTTAGCTACTGGATTATGCTCTGATTCTTATTCTGTACAAGTTACGGATTCCATCGGATGTATATCTACAGATACTTTTTCTATCACATCTTCAGGATTAAACTTATCCATCATCAATGTAATTCCAGAATCTTGTTTTAGTGCCTGTGATGGAAGTGCAACTGTGGTTGTTGGAGCTGGTTTAGCACCATTTGATTATCAATGGAACATAACATCACCTCTTATTATAGATTCTTTGGCAACAGGGTTATGCGTTGGAAATTATGTTGCTGTTGTTACAGATTCCTTAAATTGTCGAGATTCGATAGGAACAACGATTATTGGACCTGATTTATTAACGGTTTCTATAGGGTTAAACACCCCAATCAGTTGTAACGGTGTTTGTGATGGAGTTTTAATTGCAAGTCCGTTAGGAGGCACATTACCCTATTCTTACTTATGGAGTGATGGACAAGCTACACCTATAGCGACTAACTTATGTGCCGATACCATTTGGGTAGAGATTACCGATGGAAATGCTTGTACAGCTTATGATACGATTGTTTTAACCGAACCAACTCCTATTCTTGCTAATGAACTATTATTTACTCCTGCTTGTAATGTGTGTGATGGAAGAATTGAATTATACCCATCAGGAGGAGCTGGGAATTATACCTTTTTATGGGGAGCTCCAATTTCACCTCAAACCACCTCGACAGTTATTAATTTATGTGCTGATATTTATACTGTTGAAATTACAGATTTCAATAATTGTACTGACACATTTACATTCCCATTAAGTAATACCAATGCTCCAGATCCTAATACCACCGTTATACAACCTACATGTAACAATGTTTGTGATGGTTCAATAACAGCAAACCCTATTGGTGGAACAAGTCCTTATACGTATGTGTGGTCACCTAATGCAGCACCAAATAATTTATTTGGGTCTTCAATTTCCAATTTATGTGCAGATGTATTCTCTGTTGAAGTAACTGATAGTTTAGGGTGTGTAGGTGTTGTAATAGATACTCTTATTAATCCGCTACTTCTTTTAGCAAACATTGATTCATCAAACATTACTTGTAATGGATTTAATGATGGCTGGGCAGTTGTTCATCCTTCAGGAGGGTCTACTCCTTATGCTACTGCAATTTGGACTTTAATCGGAACTACCGATTCTATCTCAAATTTAGCTCCGAATACTTATGTGGTTAGTATTACTGATGCAAATGGCTGTTCGGTTACCGATAGTGTAATAATTACAGAACCTACCTTAATAACAACTATACCAATTATAATTGATGCAAGTTGTAGTAGCGTTTGTGATGGTCAAGCAACATTAAATGCAAGTGGTGGCACAGGAGGATACACTTATAACTGGGTGCCAACTGGTCAAACAACCGACCCTGCGATTAACTTGTGTTTTGGTAGTTATACAGTAACTATTACCGACCAAACTGGTTGTATTGTTTTAGATACAATAAATGTTGGTTCGCTTGATACAGTATTGGCTTTTGCAGGAAATGATACTATTGTTTGTGCCGGAAGCTCTGTAATATTAAATGGCTCTACTTTAGGGAATGTTGCAAGTGTAGAATGGTTTCAACTACCTGGTATGACTAGTTTAGGAGTTTCAAATAGTGTTGTGGTTAGTTCAGCAACAGCTCAAGATATTTGTTATGTATTTGAAGCATTTGGAGTTTGTAATGGATTTGATACTGTTTGTGTAACCTATAATCCTCAGCCAATTGCTAATGCGGGTATTGATATTACTATAATTGACGGAAATTCCACTCAATTAAATGCAACAGGCGGTGGTACTTATGTTTGGACACCTTCTACAGGATTGAACGATACTACTATATCAAGCCCGATTGCCACTCCGTTGGTTACCACCATTTATTATGTTACTGTTACCTCAGACGAAGGTTGTACATCAATAGATAGTATTATTGTAACAGTTATTCCAACCATTCGTTTCCCAGATGGTATTACCCCAAACGGTGATGGCAAAAACGATACATGGATAATTGACTATATAGATGAATATCCTGACCATGTTGTTGAGATTTATAACCGTTGGGGAGAATTATTGTATAGAGCAACCAACTATCAAAACGATTGGGATGGAACGTATAATGGTGAAAATTTACCTGTTGGAACTTATTATTTTGTGATTGAATTAAACGATGGAAAAACTAAACCATTTACAGGTCCATTAACTGTACTTAGGTAATTAATAATATTGAGAAGAAATAATTATATGAAAAAAATATTCATCATATCGTTTTTACTAATGGCTACTGGGGTTGTATTTTCACAACAGCTACCACATTTTAGTCAGTATTATTTAAATGATTATTTAATCAACCCTGCTATTGGAGGTGCTAGACCATATTTTGAAGGCAAATCTGCCCACCGTTATCAATGGGAAGGAATTACCGATGCTCCAAGAACGTACACATTGAGTGTAAATGGACCAACAAAAAATCAGAAAATGGGTTTTGGCGGCTATATTTTTACTGACAATGTGGGTCCTACCCGAAGAACAGGGTTTAATGCTTCGTATGCTTACCATATTAAAGTAAGTGAAAAAACTAAATTGTCGATGGGTATTTCTGCCGGATTAATTCAATTTATGATTGATGGCTCAAAAATTACCTTGAGAGAAGAAGATGATGATGTTATTACCAATGGAGTTCAGTCTGTACTTTTGCCAGATGCAGGTTTTGGTTTGTACTTATATCACGAAAAATATTACTTTGGTTTTTCAGCTCCTCAACTATTAAATAGCAGAGTTAATTTTTTTAAAGATGGAAGAAATCCTGAAGGAACTTTACCCAGTCACTTTTTTGTAAATGCAGGGTATAAGTTCAAATTTTCTGATCAATTTGTACTTGAACCTTCTGTTTTTGTAAAATATGTAAAACCAGCTCCTGTTCAGTTTGAAGGTACATTGAGGTTGATTTATCAAGATAAAGTATGGTTAGCAGGAACTTACCGTGATAAAGATGCAATTACTGCTTCACTTGGCTATTTGATAAACAACTATTTTACCGTTGCTTATGGTTTTGATTTTACGACAACAAATCTTAGAAATTATAGTAATGGAACTCATGAGTTAATGATTGGAATGCGTTTTTATCAAATCGGAAATAAAAAGAATGCTCCTTCTATAGATTAGTCATTAGAGATTGATTATTAATTTTCGTTCATCTACATAGCTCATCCTTCGGAGGGGTTGGGGAGGCTAAAAGAACGCCCTAACTTGAACACCTCCAACATGAATTATTGGAGTATCGTTTGATTTTCTTCCATTATAATTTAAGTTGAGTTGCATGTGTTTAGATAGGTTTTGTTGATAGATGACTTCCCAAGTAGTATTTTTTCCAGCTAATAATCCTTCAAGAATTTCATAAGAAACTATAGTGTTGTTAACGGTGTTGTTATAAATATTTTCTATATAGTTTACATTTAGCATTACACTTCCCTTAGAGGCTATATTATATCTTATTTCTCCCCCAATTTTATGTGCTGTAAGTAATTCCCCGCCATATTGAATACTATTTAACTTTTGTTTATAATTATAAAAAATGCTAACCCTAAATTTTACATTGGGCTGGAAAGTAATTTTTGGTTCAGCTTCATAGTTGGATAAATAATAGTTTTGATTGGTAAAAAATTGAGAACTATTTGATTTAATACCGTTAGAAAATATATTTTGTAGTGTAAATACCCTGGTGATATTCCACCGTGTTTTTACAGTTCTAATAATCGTTTTTCTCGATTCAATACCATTGGTTAATAACGATTTCTCTTGATTTTCCTGATAGGTATAATCTAAACTCCATTTGGTATTGGTTTTATTAAAAAATATGGTGTTTAAAAACCCTTGGTTAGTAGTAACCAAATTACTATCAGCAACATTTCCTGCAAAAGGATTGAAATAATCTGTTTTATCAGACGATTTTCTATTTACCCTGTAATTAGTTCTGTTGGCAAATCGGGCAACGAATTTTTTCAAACCCTCTTTGTCGCCCCATTGTGTTTCTGGGTTTAAAAATAAACCTTGATTAAATTCGTTGGTATAAGTTCTTATAAATTGATTTGTTGGGGTAAAAATTTTAATAAAATTAGCTTGGTCTTTAAAAGCAGCAACTTCAAATTCATTTAAATCGCTAACGCCGTTGTTGTTTATATCTCCTAAATATGCATGAGTTCCTTGTCCAGGCTGAACTTCTACAAATGAAAATTCTTTTTTAACTTCTAAACCGGTTCCAATCTGATAAAAAGTATTGGAAGTGATGGCACTTTTTAAGAATCGAGCTGAATATTCAATACGTGACAAAATATTCTCATCAGGTTTGTTTGTTGATAAAGAAGGTTCAATAATGTATAATTTTCTATAAATAAAACTACTCCTTATAATATGATTTGGATTTTTTAATAACGCGTAAGAAGCTTCAATGTCTTCTGCTCTTGCAATGGGTTTAAATAATGTAACACTTGGAGCATCATCAATACGATGTTTGTAGCTGATTAGAAATTTATTAATGGAAGTATCTGCATTGTGGACAAACCCTTTCCAAATTAAAAACCTAAAACTGTTGGCTAATAAAGTATCGGTTTTTGGAATAAAAAATTTATTTTGTTCAATTTCATTTTCTACTCCTAACACCATCCATCTGATACCTTTCGTTAATGTTGCTTTATTTCTAATAAACGATGTGTTGTTTATCCCTTCGGTTTTTAAGTAACTCGTATTGCTGAATAGTTTAAATCCTTTAAAATTAATGTTGGACGAGAGTGCATTTTTTATTCCACGATATTGATTAGCATTATCTAAGTAATTGACTAAATATTTAATATCTAATATTTTGTTCTTTTCAATACCAATATAAGAGCTAACTGCATGTTGGTCGGAGGTAAAAACTATAGAAGAAATGTTCCAATCTCGTTGAAATTCTATATTTCTAAAAGGACCAATTCCTTTAAAATATTTGTCGATAAATTCGTACCCTGCACCAAGATTTAACCGCCAAGCCTCTTTTTCTTTTGACAATAAAATGGCATTGTCGCTTTTCATTTTCATGGCATAACCAATATTATCTTTGCTGTCTTTTGACGAAAAGGTATTGATGTCATTGTTTGAAACTGCTCCCTCCCAACTTATTTTGGAGAGTTCAGAAAAAGTATATTCACCTCCAAAAGTGGACATTTCAATTTTTTTAGGAGTAACTAATAAAATTACAGGCTCGTAATTTCCTTGAGGTATGCCACCAACAGGCTCAACCCATTCATATACTCTTCCGTTAGCGGAACTTTGGATTAAAATGTAGTTACCTCTATTTTGTCCAACCAATGAAAATCCCAATTGATAAATAGCACTATCAGGGTCTGTTGAATAAATAAAAACAGAATCGTAGCCTAAAGTGTCAACCATTTTATACAACACTAAGTTTTCTGAAAAAGCAACATTTTTTATGTTAGGAACAACAGCAAGTTCTAAACTATCCCCAATTTGAGACAACAATTTTTTCTCATTATCATTCAAATCCTGAAGTAATGGCTGGTCTTTAAGGTCTTGTTCCGAAAAATAATTAAAATTTAATTTTAGTTTTTTACTTTCATATTCAGTCCCAAAATTTAACATGGTTCTTGAATAGTTTCTTTCTGAATAATCAAACTCAACAATTATTCTGGAATCCTTTGTGATTAAAAAGTTAGATGTAAAAGTTAACTCGGCGGTGTTGTAATCGATAATATAATCGTGTTCAGTTCCACGTGTTAGAAGTTTTCCGTCAACATAAATTTTTTCAGTACCCGACAGTACAATAATATAACTTTCATTTTCATTACCTTTTAACCGATATGGGCCTTGATTTCCCTCAATACCTTGAATGGGTTGTCTAGCATATTTTCCTTTAGAAACAGCTGCACTAACAAATGGGGTTATTGTTCTAAAATCATTTTTTTTGCTTGGATTTAGAGTAATTTCAAAACTTCCTCCTTGTGCTTTTTTATTCACATTTAAAAAATAACTTTTAGTTGGGCGAACAAAAAAATCACCTGCAGTTAATTTCCAATTATCATCGTAAAGTTGAATAAATACTTTATCAAAATCCTGTAATTGTTGGGTATTTCCCTCAGCTTGAATTGGGATGTTGTCGTCAGAAATTGAAGCTAAAATATTTACATTGTCACTAATTTTACCCGATAGTTGTAAATTTAAACTCGAATTTACAGCCAAATCTTGGTTGTTACCAAAAGAAGCACCTCTTGAAATGCTACCCGATTTATTTAAACCGTTTAAATAAAAAATATCGTCTTTTACTGGAGTGTATTCAAACATAAAAGGATTCATTACAATAGAATCTTTACTTTCAATTACATTCATTTTTTTGTGCTCAAACGATTCGTCAAAAGAGACAGGCAAAACCTTATAAATAATTTTAATTTGTTTGTTTAATAACGATTTATCTTTAATAATTAGCAAAGATTTAGTGTAATCCACATCATAATAGGTTGAATTAAGTAAAACATTGTTTTCATAAATAATTTCGGAAAAAGGAACAATGGATTGTTGGTCGATTTTTACAGTATCACTTATCAATATAACCGTTTGAATACGATGATTACTTATGGTTTGAGAATAACTTAAACCAAAAGAAAATAGATACATTGATATTACAAGTAAAAAACGCAAGATTTTTAGCTTTTAAAAACGCAAAAAAGGTAAAGATATTAAAATACTGGTTGAATTATTTATAAGCATAACTTCACTCAATTGTTAAATTTTATAAAACAATCAATTAACTTAACTAAATTCATCTAAAAAAATGAATACTTTAGCTAATTATTTAGGATATTATAATGTATTATTTATATTTGTAACATTGTTTTAAAAGTTTATATAATTACTATGAAAAAATTAATCTATCTAATAATTGCGTCTTCCTTAATCTTTGTCGGTTGTGGAGGCAATGATAATAATGGTAATAACAACACAAAAGTTGCTCTAGGTGGAGTAAAATACGGTGGGGTGTTTAAAATTAATGAAACGGAGGACTTTAGAAGTCTATATCCATTAAATGTTACCGAAGTTGTAGCACACAGAATTACCAATCAAGTTTATCAAGGAATGGTAAAATTAGATCAAGAAGATTTAAGTGTTGTTCCTCAAATAGCTGATAAATGGGAAATTAATGAAGATGCAACTTCATTTACTTTTCATTTAAGAAAAGGTGTTAAATTTCATGATAATGCTTGTTTTCCTGAAGGAAAAGGTAGAGAACTTACTGCAAAAGATGTGAAATTTTCACTAGATAAAATATGTGAGAGTACTCCTGAAAATCAAATGTATTGGTTGTTTAAAGATAAAGTAAAAGGTGCTGCTGCGTACTTTCAATCTACTGTTGATAAAAAGCCATTATCTGGAGGCGTTGAAGGAATAAAAGTAATAGATGATTATACCATTCAAATAGATTTAGACTATTCATTTGCTGGATTTCTGAAAATTGTGAGCCACTCTGCTTGTTGGGTTTATCCTAAAGAAGCTTTCGATATGTATGGAATAGAAATGAGAATAAATTGTGTAGGAACGGGTCCTTTTAGAGTAAAAACAATTAAAGAGTCTGAAACTGTAATTTTAGAAAGTAATCCTGATTATTGGGAAATTGATGAGTTTGGTAATAAATTACCTTATTTAGATGGTATTAAATTTTCGTTCGTAAAAGAGAAAAAAGCAGAGCTTTTAGAATTTAAAAAAGGAAATTTAGACATGGTTTATCGTTTGCCTTTAGAGATGATAAAAGATGTTGTGGGTGAATTAGAAGACGCTAAAAAAGGAGGAAACAAACCTTATATCATGCAAGTTGTTCCTGCCATGAGTGTGGTTTATTTAGGAATGCAAACCAAATTGCCTCCTTTTGATAAAATTGATGTAAGAAAAGCATTTAACTATGCAGTAGATAAAAATGCTATTGTAACTTATACTCTACAAGGTGAAGGACGACCTGGATTAAATGGAATAGTTCCTCCGTTTAAAGGTTATGATTATGAAAATGTAAAAGGATATGAGTATGACCCTGAAAAAGCTAAAGAACACTTGAAAAAAGCTGGTTATCCAAATGGAAAAGGTTTCCCAGAAATAGTGCTTCAAATAAATTCAGGTGGTGGTGATAGAAATGTTCAAATTGCTGAGGTTGTTCAAAAAATGTTAGCTGAGAACTTAGGCGTTAAAATTAAAATTGAGCAATTACAATTTCCACAACATTTAGAGAATTTAGAAACTGGAAAAGCTTTGTTCTGGCGTTCTGCTTGGATTGCTGATTATCCAGACCCTGAAAATTTCTTAAGTTTATTGTATGGTGGACACGTACCTGCCGATATTTCTACTAAATCGTTTATCAATTCAGTTAGATATCAAAGCCCTGCTTTTGATGAAAAATTTAACTTGGCTTTAAGAGAAATCGACGAAGCTAAACGTTATGAATTATTCAGACAAGCTGATCAGATTGCAGTTGATGATGCTGCAACAATGCCAATTTATTATGATGAAAACACTAGATTGATTCAAATTTATGTAAAGAATTTTCCTTCAAATGCGATGGAATATAGAGATATGACAGCAGTTTATTTTGATAAAGAAGAATAAAACTATAAACGATTAATCGTTAATAAAAAAGCATCCGTCAGTTGACGGATGCTTTTTTATTTTGGTTTCTTTGCCGAAAAATAAAGTATTTGAAGAATTTATCCGTCATTATTATGGTGTTAATATCCACTTTTCAAGTTGGATTTGCACAAATTTTAGATATTAATAAACCTATTTTTTCAGAAGAACCCTTTTTTAATCCCCATTTTATCCAACAAAATGGTATCAAATCAATTACAGGTTCAAGGTCAAGTAAAAAAGTAAAAGATATTATCCGTACTAAGGGGCTTGACTATTATTATGAGTTTAATGAGGTAGGCTACATGATTAAACAAATGTCAACGTTTCATAATCAAGTTGAGAAAAAGGATACTAACATTACTATTTATTACTACAATAATATTAATCAATTAACTACGGTAAGAAAAAGTGATAGTTATGGTTATTTCTCTAATCATTATGAATATGATGATGCTAATAATGTTATTACTCAAACGTATTGTCGAGATGAAAACTCATGGGATTTTAAAGGAAATTTTGATTTGGCAAAACAATACACCATAAATACCGATAGCTTTTCTTATGTAAAACAAGGTAAGCTACAATACAAAAAATTGTACTACAATAAATACAATAAGGAATATCGTGAAGAATTTTTTTACTTTAATGATTTAGGGTACTTAAGTGAGATTTATTCGCGATACATTATTGGAAATAAAAAATCAAAAATACAATATGAATATGATGAAAAAGGTCGTGTAAGTAAAATCATCAACTTTGGTAATTTAAGTTCTACAGAACAAGAAAGTGAAGCTTTTATTTATGATGATTTAGATAATCTTTTGGAAATTAAGTTCTATAAGGGTGATAAGTATAAAACTTCGAAGCAGTATTTATATGATAAAAAAACCTATTTACTTACTGCACAATTAATTCAGGATATTGAAACAGAGTTTATTCAGATTATTCAATATCAATACACTTTCTTTTCGGGAGAGCGAACAAGTTTGACATTGGAGAAGAACTAATAATAAGGAGAAATCATTACATACACCAACACGCCGGTTAGTGTTACATACAACCAAATAGGCAAAGTAATTCGAGCGATTTTTTTGTGTTTGTCAAATTTTTCAGCCAACGCTCTCGAAAAAGTAATTAATACTAATGGAACAACCACAGCTGATAACAAGATGTGGGTTAATAAAATAAAAAAATAGACATTTTTTATTAAACCTTCGCCACCATAAGAAGTGGATGGAGTGATGGCGTGGTATAAAACGTAAGATAAAAGAAATAAAGTTGACAAACTTAAAGCAGTCCACATTAAAGATTTGTGAAGTATAATATTTTTGTTTTTAATTGCCAAAAATGCAGCTATTAATACAAAAAAAGTGGTGCCATTAATACAAGCGTTAAGTAATGGTAAAAATGAAAAAACAGTAGTTTCTGTTTTTGGCAAAATGTATAAAATAGCTACGGCTATAGGAATGACTACAGAAAGAAAAATGATAAGTGATTTATAAGGATTATATTTCATTACACTTTATCAATCAAGATAAAAAATAAGGAGAAGATTAAGTATAAATAGGAGAGCAACATGATACGTAATGCAAATTTGTCATCTTGTGTTTGAACCAATTTAATACTTGGAATAACCATCAGAAAAGATAAAATAAATAAACCGATGGTTGCAATTCTTCCAGTTAAACCAAAAAACTCAGGTAAAAAACTAGAAACAAATAAAGTTAACGAACTTAACAAGATAATAATAGCAGAGGTTCTGTTTTTAGTGTTGTAAGGCAACATTTTAAAACCAGCTTTGTTGTAATCGGTGTGTAAACGCCAAGCAATAGCCCAAAAATGAGGGAATTGCCATACAAATTGAATAAAAAACAAAATTCCGGCTTCTAAACCAAAGCTGCCGGTTGCAGCCACATAACCCAACATTGGAGGAAATGCACCGGGGAAAGCCCCGACAAAAACACCAAAGGTTGAAGTCCTTTTTAAAGGAGTATACACCGCAGCATACATAAAAATAGCCAATAAGCCTAAAATCCCACTTAAAGGGTTCAAAAATACACCAAGTATTAAAACGCCTAAAATCCCAAGTGTAAATGCAATAATTAAAGTTTCAGTAACAGCCAATTTGTTTTGAGGGAGAGGCCTGTTTTTGGTGCGATCCATTAATAAATCATGGTTCCGTTCAATAATTTGATTAAAAGCGTTGGCTGCAGAAGTAATAAAAAAGCCACCAACAGTAAGTGAAAGAACAGCCAAAACAGAAAATTCGGAAGCACCAATAAAATAACCGAAAATAGCAGAGATAACTACAAATACTGTGATTTTAAGTTTAAACAATGCTGCATAACATCTTGTTTTCTCAAAAAAACTAATAGAGGAGATATTTTCGGCTTTTGTTATTGACATGTTTGCATTATGTTTTTAAACATAGTTGCAAAGGAAAGGATTCCATTTTAAAATATTAGAATATATGAATAGTTTTTTTTCTTATTATATTTTCATCTTTTATAAATAACTACATTTGTCGGCTATATAAGTCATTATGGCATAAAATAAATTTTGGTGGCATAATTGACTAGTGAAGAATTGAATAAAAATATTGTAAAATGGCAGATGCTGGATTATTAAGTAAAGTACTTAAGGCTTTTTTAGGAAGTAAAACTGATAGAGATTTAAAAGAATTATCACCAATTGTAGATAAAACTGCACAAGTATATCAAACCTTACAAACCATTTCAGGTGATGAGTTAAGAGCAAAAACAATTGAGTTTAAAAACAAAATTGCTGCAAAAACAAAAGAATCAGAAGATAAAATAGTAACGATAAAAGCTTCCATTGAAGATGATGTTAATTTATCGATTCAAGAGAAAGAACAGCTTTACAATCAAATTGATGGGTTAGAAAAAGAAATTCTAACAAAAATTGAAGAAGTTTTAGATGAAATTCAGCATGAAGCTTTTGCAGTAGTAAAAGAAACATCACGAAGATTTGCCGAAAATAAAACCATTGAAGTTACAGCAACTCAACTAGACCGTGATATTGCTGCAAAACACGACCATGTTATTATTAATGGAGATAAAGCTATACACCACAACACTTGGTTAGCAGCAGGAGCTGAAGTTACTTGGGAAATGGTGCATTACGATGTGCAGTTAATTGGTGGTTCTGTTTTACACCAAGGTAAAGTGGCAGAAATGGCTACTGGTGAGGGTAAAACGTTGGTGGCTACACTTCCTGTTTACTTAAATGCTTTGGCAGGAAGAGGAGTTCATTTGGTTACTGTTAATGATTATTTAGCAAAACGTGACTCGGAATGGATGGCTCCTATTTTTGAATTTCATGGTTTAACTGTTGATTGTATTGATAAGCATCAACCCAATTCGCCAGAACGTAGAAAAGCATATTTAGCAGACATTACTTACGGAACAAACAATGAATTTGGTTTCGATTATTTAAGAGACAACATGTCGCGAACACCAGAAGATTTGGTGCAACGTAAACACCATTACGCTATTGTTGATGAGGTAGATTCGGTATTAATTGATGATGCCAGAACACCATTAATTATTTCAGGACCAACACCAAAAGGCGATAAACATGAATTTCATGAATTAAAACCTAGAGTTGAAAAATTAGTTGCTGCTCAACGAAAATTTGTTACCGAAGCATTAAGTGAAGCTAAAAAATTACTTACCCCATTAATTAATGGAGAAAAAATAAGTAAAGAAGATCAAGAAAAGGGTGGGCTAGCATTGTTAAGAGCCCATAGAGGATTACCCAAAAATACTGCGTTAATCAAGTTTTTGAGTGAGCATGGAATTAAAGCTGTTTTACAAAAAACAGAAAATTACCACATGCAAGATCAAAATAAAGAGATGCCCAAAGCAGATTCGGCACTTTTTTTTATTGTTGATGAAAAATCGAATTCAGTAGAGTTATCAGAACAAGGAGTTGATTTAATTACTGGTTCGGGTGATGACCCAAAATTCTTTGTAATGCCTGATATCGGCTCTGAAGTTGCCGACATTGAAAAATCAAATGCTTCAGAAGCTGAAAAGTTGATTTTGAAAGATCGAATGATTCAAGATTATTCGATAAAAGCCGAACGTATTCATACCATCAACCAGTTACTAAAAGCATATACGATGTTCGAAAACGACGTGGAATATGTAGTGATGGACAACAAAGTTAAAATTGTTGATGAGCAGACGGGACGTATTATGGAAGGTAGAAGGTATTCTGACGGATTACATCAAGCCATTGAAGCTAAAGAAAATGTGAAAGTGGAAGCAGCTACTCAAACTTACGCAACCGTTACATTACAAAACTATTTTAGAATGTACCACAAATTAGCTGGGATGACGGGTACTGCCGAAACCGAATCGCAAGAGTTGTGGGACATTTACAAATTAGATGTGGTTATTATTCCTACCAACAGAAAAATTTGTAGAGACGATAGAGAAGATTTAGTATATAAAACCAAACGTGAAAAATATACCGCCGTAATTGATGAAATTGTTTCGTTAGTAAATCAAAAACGACCAGTTTTAGTTGGTACAACTTCCGTTGAGATTTCCGAATTATTAAGCAGAATGCTTAAAATGAAAGGCATCAATCACAATGTGTTAAATGCTAAATTACATCAACGTGAGGCAGAAATAGTTGCTGGAGCTGGTAAAGCTGGAGCAGTTACAATAGCAACAAACATGGCAGGTCGTGGTACCGATATTAAATTAGGCGAAGGAGTTAAAGAAGCAGGTGGTTTAGCTATTGTTGGAACAGAGAGACATGATTCTCGTCGTGTTGACCGTCAGTTACGAGGTCGTGCTGGTCGTCAAGGAGACCCAGGTTCTTCACAATTTTTTGTTTCATTAGAAGATGATTTAATGCGTTTGTTTAACTCCGAACGTATCATTAAATTAATGGATAGAATGGGCTTAGAAGATGGTGAAGTGATTCAACACTCTATGGTTTCTAAATCCATTGAAAGAGCACAGAAAAAAGTAGAGGAAAACAATTTTGGTATCAGAAAAAGGTTGTTGGAGTACGATGACATTATGAATTCGCAACGTGAAGTAGTTTATACCAAACGTAGAAATGCACTTTTTGGAGAACGATTAGGTGTAGAAATTTCTAACATGATTTATGATGTTTGCGAAGATTTAGTTAACGAAAGTCGAGAAGTGGAGGATTACGAAACCTTTAAAATTGAATTAATTAGATTATTGGCTATTCAATCGCCGTTTAATGAAGAGGATTTTAAAGACAGTAAACCAGAAGAATTAATTGACGAATTACACGAATTAACCATTAACCAATATTATAAAAAATCGGCGTTGATTGCTCAAATGGCTTATCCTGTAATTAAAGAGGTATATGAAAACCAAGGGGCACAATACGAAAATATTTTAGTGCCTATTACCGATGGAATAAAAGTATTAAATGTTTCAACCCCACTAGAAAAAACCTACAAAACCGAATGTAAAGAATTGATTAAAGCCATCGAAAAAAACGTAATTCTTGCCATGATTGATGAAGATTGGAAAGAACATTTGCGTGAAATGGACGAATTAAAACAATCGGTTCAAGGTGCGGTTTACGAGCAAAAAGACCCTTTGTTAATTTACAAATTTGAAGCATTCAAGTTGTTTAATAGAATGTTGTTAAAAATTAACAAAGAAGTAGCACGATTTTTAATGAAAAGCGGATTACCCCAACCAAAAGAAGGGCAAGCCGAAATTGCAACTAAAGCTGCTCCAGAGCCTGTTAAGAATGATTTAGCCAATTTAAAATTGAGTCGCCCAGATTATACTTCTTCCAGTACAGGCTCTCCCGAACAACAAGAACAACCCAAGGCACAACCGATAAGAGTAGAGAAAAAAGTAGGCAGAAATGATGCTTGTCCTTGTGGTAGTGGTAAAAAATTTAAACAATGTCACGGAAAATAATCTTTTAAATAACAACTGGAATGAATCAGTCCCGATAATTATCGGGGCTGATTTTTTTGTACATTCGTATGGTGTTGAAAATTAATCTAAAGCATAAAGCCTTTCTTATTGTTTCTGTTTGTTGCAGCATTTTCTCACAAGTAGCTGCACAACAAAAAGATTATCGTTTTTTCGAAACAGAGTATTCGGCAGGTAAGATAGTTCCAAATTATACAAAAATATTTCCTAGTTCTTCTCTGCAACAGGCTTTAACGTTAAGCATCGGTAAACAAAGTGCTGACACAACCAATTGGGGAAGGTATTATCGTTTTCCGGAAACTGGTGTTTCAATTTTTGCTTCAAACCTGGGAAACAACAAAGTTTTTGGTAATCAATTTAGTTTTTTGCCATACATTAGGTTTCGTGTGCTTAATCAAACCAAGCCACTTTATATAAAATTAGCTCTTGGAGTTACTTATTTCACCACTCATTTTGATAGTATAAATAATATAGAGAATCTTTCTAACGGTTCACCTTTTACTTGGGGTTTTCAAGCCATGTTGTATAAAACCATTTATCAAAAAAATAATTTTAACCTAAAAATTATGGGAGGTTACTCACACCATTCGAATGGGCACACACAAATACCTAATTTTGGATTAAACTCCGCTCTATTTGGCATTTCAGCCCAATGGAAAAAAGATGAAAAAGAAAATTTAACGAATAAAAATTCAAACCACAACCATCAAGAATCAAGTTTAAATAAATATTTTATTAATTATAGAGAGGGGTTAGGATTCCACGAATTAGGAGCTACGGATATCCCAGTTGGAGGAGGTAAAAAGTTGGTTTATACCGGCTCTTTGTCGTTTGGTTTATTGTTTAACAACCATATCAAATGGAAGACTGGATTTTCGTATAGGTATTACGAACATTACTACAATTATATTCAACAGAACAATTTAGCAGCATTTAAAGATAATCCCGAATGGTCTGCCTCAAACATTTATTTTTTTACAGGAGTAGAATTTTTAATGAATCACATCTCTATTGATGTTGAAGGAGGTTTGAATCTTTACAAACCTTTTTATGAAACATTTAATAATGATTTTCAGAAAGATGAAGATGTTGCTTATGAATTAAAAAAATGGTTTAATGCTCGGCTGGGTTTAAATTATTATATAGCCAATACTATAAAAAGCCCAACACACAACGTGTTTTTAGGTGCACATATTAATGCCAATTTTGGTCAAGCAGATTTTACTGAATTTAGCATGGGTTATGTGTATAGTTTTTAGAATTTAACAATTTTAACAATCCATTTAAAAATCTAACCTAATGAATATTTGAGTGTTTTACATTCAAAATAATTCATAACTTGCGGTAATTTCTAACTAACTAAATATTAAATATGAAAAATAAATTATCCCTTTTTGTCGGGTTACTGATTAGTAGCATGGCATTTTCACAAACGTATAGTCCAAATTTTCTGGATGGTAGTGTTTTGTTTAAACTGAAAACAAATGTTCAAACAGTGGAGACTTTACGTCAAAATAATGCCACACTTGTTAAAAATGAAAATCTAAATGATTTTCCGTATTTAAAAAGTGCTTTAAGTAGCTTTTCTATTGTTGATATTAACAGACCTGTTTTTTATACAGGGAAAGATGACCTACAAAAAATTTACAGACTAAAATTTAATAATTATGCTGATGTTGATGCAATCATAAAAAAATTGTCTCAAGTAGAAGGTGTAGTTTATGCTGAAAAAGAACCTATTTACAAAACGGACTTTGTTCCAAACGATCCTCAGTATCCATCATCTACTAGTATTTGGTATCATAATTTAGTTGGTTCTACAGCTGCTTGGGATATTAGCCAGGGAAGTACACAAATTAAAGTTGCAATTGCTGATAATGCTGTATTTGCTAATCACACCGATTTAACAACATTTAAACAATACGATGTTGCTGATAATGATAATGACGCAACACCACCACTTCAATATACATCAGACCAAGGTTGGTCTCATGGTACTCATTGTGCTGGTTTAGCTACTGCTGACATCAACAATGGTATTGGAATGGCATCATTGGGTGCTGCAGTTGAACTTATTGGAGTAAAATGTACACCTAACAGTGCACCAAATGGTGATGCCATCTATTATGGTTTTGATGGTGTTTCATGGGCATGTGCTAATGGAGCTAATGTGGTTAGTATGTCTTTTGGAGGCCCTACTCCTAGTACACCAATGCAAGATTTAATTAATAGCTATCCGGAAGTGGTGTTTGTAGCTGCGGCGGGTAATGATGGTGTTACAACGTTATCCTATCCAGGAGCTTATAACAATGTTATTTGTGTTGGTTCTGTAAATGGTAATAATTCGCCTTCGAGTTTTACAAACTATAATGGAGGAACTCCATGGGTGGACATTGCATCACCAGGTGGTGGAGCCGGTTCAAATAGTTTTGGTGGTTTATTAAGTACGGTTTATACTTCTGGTGGAAATACTTATGGTAACATGTCGGGAACTTCAATGGCTTGCCCTTTTGCAGCAGGATTAGTGGGCTCTATGTTAAGTATTAATCCTACATTAACACCAACTCAAATTCTAAATTGTTTAACAAGTACAGGTGTTGCAACTGGTGGAACAAAAAATATTGGACCTAGAATTGATGCTGCTGCAGCCTTAGCTTGTGTTGCTGCTACTGTAACAGGAGATCCTTTAGTACAATTCACAGGTGCTCCAACGTCAATTTATGTAGGGCAATCAGTTACTTATTTTGATCAATCAGTTGATGGTGGTAATGCTATTACTGCTTGGGATTGGTCATTTCCAGGAGGAACACCATCTTCATTTAGTGGACAAACACCACCTCCAATAACCTATTCTAGTACTGGACAATATACTGTTTCTTTAACGGTAACAAATTCTCAAAGTGCACAAGTAAAAACGAGAACAAATTATATTAATGTTAGTTTAGAGCCTTATGGCGAATGGATAATTCAAAATTCTGGTTTTGCTACTGTTTCAACAGGAATAGGACATATTGATATTGTTGACATCAACACTGTATGGGCTGTGGCTTATGACGGTTCAGGTGGAGGAGGAAACCCTCAAGAATTTACAAAAACTACAAATGGTGGAACAACTTGGACACCGCAAACGATTAATGTAGGTAACACTGGTTTAGGTATTTCTATGATAAGTGCTATTGATGCAACAACAGCATGGTTAGCTGCTTATCCTAATGCAGCTGGTCAAACTGGTGGTATATGGAAAACAGTGGATGGTGGCTCGAATTGGACTAGACAAGCATCTGCTACCTATACCAATGCTGCTTCGTTTACCAATATCGTTCATTTCTGGGATGCTAACACAGGGTTCTGTCAAGGTGACCCTATCAGTAATGAATTTGAAATCTATACCACCGTTAATGGTGGTACCAACTGGACATTGGTTCCAGCAGCAAATATTCCTGCTCCATTAAGTGGTGAGTATGGTTATGTTAGAAATATTGAAGTTATTGGAGATACGGTTTGGTTTGGTACCAATTTGGGAAGACTTTACCATTCAACAAATAAAGGGCTTAACTGGGTTGTTTATCAAACACCAATGTCTGATATGCAAGATGCAAATTTCTCGTTTACAAATGGATCTACTGGTTTGCTAACAAGTGCTGGATTGGTTTATAAATCAACTGATGCAGGTGCAAACTGGAATCTATTAACTACAACAGGTTCTGTTTTCACAGGTGGTTTGTGTTATATTGAAGGAACGGATGTTGCTTTTACAACCGGAACAGGCTCTTCATACACCGAAGATGGTGGACTTAACTGGAACATAGTGGATACTGATCAACATACTTATGTTGAATTTATTAATCCTACTGTTGGTTGGTCTGGTGCTTTTACTGTTAGTGCTGTAGAACATGGTATCTGGAAATGGAACAGTTTAAACTCTAATCTAAATGCTGATTTTACTGCTTCACCTTTAAATGTTTGTATTGGTGATACCGTTCAGTTTTCAGATTTAACAACAGGTGGTAATGTTACTAACTGGGCTTGGTCATTTTATGGTGGTGTAGCATCTGATGTTAATGCTAAAAACCCAACTGTTACTTATTCTACAGCTGGAACCTATAGCGTTCAATTAACTGTTACAGATAGTATTGGTCAAACAACTACATCTAAAGGAGCTTACATTACTGTTGTTAGCCCTCCTGTAGCACCAGTTGGTATTGGTGGAGCAACAACCGTTTGCCAAGATTCTTTGATAACTTATTCAGCTATACCAAGTTCTACGCTTTACTTTTATGTTTGGACTAAACCTGCTGATTGGTTGGGCTCAAGTGTTACTTCAGTGTTGAATACTACCATAGGTGCAACATCAGGAGTAGTTACTGTAGCAACATCGAATGCTTGTGGTTTGAGTGCTATAAAAACAAAAACGGTTACAGTTAACAACTGTTCTGTTGGTGTTGATGAATTAAGCTCATCCATATTTAATGTTTATCCAAATCCAGCTAGTGAATCATTAACAATTTCTGCCGATGGTAAATTGTTAAACAGTACGATTAGAATTGTAGATATGTTGGGTAAAACAGTATTGAATGATAAAGTTTTAAGTACTGTTCATAGAATTGATATCAATTCATTATCAAAAGGAATGTATTTCTTAGTAATTGATGGAGTTGATAATCCTTACAAATTTGTTAAAGAGTAATTTAATTAAATAGCAAAAAGGAAGCCCCACGAAAATTCGTGGGGCTTCTTTTTTTTATTTCGGAATGGGGTTATTTTAAACAAATCCAGTAGTGATGAAATGTTATCCGTTAATTTTTACCTCCAACACCTCTACTAAAATTGGTCGATAGGTTGATTTGGTAATTTTTTTAACTTAAACATTTTCAATTACTTGCCTAATTAATTGAAAATGATCATATTATAATTTGTTTTTAATAAAAAATGATCGAATATTTGTATCAAATCATTTTTTATGAATACTTCATTTGAACGTTGCGAAAATACAAAAGTTGAATGGTTAACTCCACCAGAATTAGTGAAGAGACTAGGAATATTTGATTTAGACCCTTGTTGCCCGATTGACGCACCTTTTTTACACGCAAAAACAAATTATACAACAGTAGAAAATGGTTTGACAAAAGAATGGTTGGGTAGAGTTTATCTAAACCCACCTTATGGAAAAGGAATGGAGTTATGGTTAGAAAAATTAAAAACTCATGGAAATGGAATCGCATTAATTTTTGCTAGAACTGAGACAAAATGTTTTTTTGAACATATTTGGAACAATGCAGATGCTATTCTTTTTGTTAAAGGTAGAATACGGTTTTATCATGTTTCTGGAGTTCAAGGTGGAACACCAGGTGCTCCAAGTGTATTTATTGCTTATGGAAGTGAAAATGCAATGGCTTTAAAAAATAGCGGAATTGCTGGAAGGTTTTTGTCACTCAAATAGTCCTGAGCTTTATTTTATCTCATAGCAAATAAATTCTGCTACATTAAATTCGGCATCAATTATCCAATCATTTTCTTTTAGTAATTGAATCAATGCCTCATTTTTATCATTAACATTTTCAACTGTTCCAATTACTTGCATATTTTCTACTTCATTTCCATTGGGTGAGAATGTACTTCCTTCTTTGGTGATAAAAATATATTTTTTCATAAGCTAACTTTCTTATAATTTCCTCTACCAACAAATTCAATAATTCCTTTATCTCTGAGTATTTGAAGTTGTTGTCTGATTTTGTCTTTTATGAAATTGTTATTGGGGTATTTGAGTTTTAACTTATTCTCGAATTTATAGATATCATCTAATGTGAATTCTATCTTTTTGATAGCATCAACACACATCATTATGTCTAAAATCCACCCTTTTGAATCAGTTGATTTATCTCTTAAAAACAATGTTTTATTGAAAGAACTCTCAACTATATTTTTGTCAATTAACTTAGAATCTTTTACAAGAAAAACTTTTCCAGCTTCGGCTACATTAGAAATATTAATATTGCAACCTATCCAACCAGCACGCCTTGCAGTTTGAGAAAGAGGTTTTCTTTTAATGATAATATCTGTAGTGAAAAACTGTTTAGGGATGATTAAGAAATTATTTACTGACCAGTATTTGGTATAAGTTAGAAAGAAAAAATTTGGATTTTGACTTGAATTTATTCTGTCAATCATTGTTGAGTATGCACCATCTGTAATTGTGTTGGTTAGGATTCCATTCTTACTTTTTAATTCAAATTCTTCTGAACAACTTTTGCAATAAAAATCTGCAACTGGTCTGTTGTTTTCAAATTCATTCAATGGAACATTGCCACAACAAGGGCAATAAGAATTCTCTTTAACCCAGTTTTCAGTTAAGATTCTAGCAATTTGTGAATTACTTGTATAACCTTCTACAAGTTTTGTGTTGAAACTCAAGTTCATTTTATGAGATTGGATTTGTTCTCGACAACAACTTTTCAATCTCACTAATCAACTGAGTTTTGCCACCTGCCCACTTTAAAAAAGGTTTTGCCGTTTTGTTTATCATACCATCGTTGAATTTTTAGCCAATGTAAGAAAAAAAGCACAAAAAAACTTAGCTGTTTTCAAAGTTATTAGAAAATGATAAACAAAAAAGCACCAGTTTTAAGGCTGATGCAATAGTAAAAAGAAATCCCCACGATTAAACTTGTGGGGATTTCTTTTCTAGGTGGTATTAAAACAAGTTTCCTTGGTTCGGATGTTTTATTCTGCCCAAATGTTTAAAGGCTTTTTCGGTAGCTTCTCTACCTCGGGGAGTTCGCATTAAGAATCCTTCTTTAATTAAAAATGGCTCATAAACTTCTTCAATAGTTCCTGCTTCTTCACTAACGGCTGTGGCAATAGTGGTTAACCCAACTGGGCCACCTTTAAATTTATCAATAATGGTTACCAATATTCGGTTGTCCATTTCATCTAAACCATGCTTATCTACATTTAGTGCATTTAAACCATACAAAGCAATTTCTTTCGAAATTTTTCCGTTTCCTTTTACTTGAGCAAAATCCCTAACTCTACGGAGCAAGGCATTGGTAATACGAGGTGTTCCTCTACTTCTACCTGCAATTTCTATGGCAGCCTCTTCGTCAATCTCCACTTTAATAATGCTTGCCGAACGCTGAATAATGGTTGTTAACAATTCAACATCATAATATTCTAAACGAGAGGTAATTCCAAAACGTGCTCTCAATGGAGAGGTTAATAAACCTGTTCGAGTGGTTGCTCCAACTAAAGTAAACGGATTTAATTCTATTTGTACGCTTCTGGCATTTGGACCAGAATCAATCATGATGTCGATTTTGTAATCTTCCATGGCAGAATACAAATACTCTTCTACAACAGGAGATAATCGATGAATTTCATCAATAAACAATACATCTCCTAGTTCTAAATTAGTTAACAATCCGGCTAAATCACCTGGTTTTTCTAAAACTGGTCCTGAGGTAACTCTAAAACCAACTTTTAATTCGTTGGCAATAATATTAGCAAGTGTTGTTTTACCTAAACCCGGAGGTCCATGTAATAAAACATGATCGAGAGCTTCACCTCTTTGTTCGGCAGCTTTAACAAAAACCTTTAAGTTTTCTAACACCTGAACCTGTCCAGTAAAATCATCGAAAGAAAGCGGACGTAATACTTTTTCAAACTCGCTTTCAGTCGAATTTAGGTTTTCATTATCGGGGTTTAGATTGAGGTTCATCCTTCAAAAGTAAGAATTATACTTGAAACGGAATATATCGTAGAATACTGAATATGCAATTGAATATTCCTATTTTTAAATATACCGCAAACAAATAGCTTTTAGGAAAATAATTTGCATTTTAGTTGCGGCATTACTCCAACTAACCATTTCCGCCACGCTAAGGGCGTGGCGGAAATGGTTAGTTGGAGTATATTTTATTCTACGTGTAATTTTTCTATAAAATCTTCAATTACTCCTCTTCTGTGTTTTTCATTTTCATTAATAAAGTATAAGCCCCTTTGGTAACGAAAATTTGGTTGCTCCTATCTGCATTGTTTGCAAAGGTAATTTGAGTAAAACCGTTTTCGTTATTTTGAGTAGTAACTTCCAACATCGAAAATTGACTATTGCCTGTTGCTTCATAAATATATTCTTTCCCTTCAAAACGAACAATGGCATCGGTTGGGATTACTAATGCATTGCTGCCTTGCACTTCAATTTCTGCATTCATAAACATACCAGGTATTAGCGTTTTGTCATATTGTTCAAAGTGGCAATGCACCTCTGCACTTCGGTTATGCGATAAATCTTTTCCAATTAAAATAATTTCACAAGGATATTTTTTGTCAGGATTGATGTTGGTGTATGCCATTAGTTTTTGCCCAATAAAAAGTTTATTGATGTCTTTTTCAAAAATAGTTAATGCAAGATGTATGTCGGTAGGATTTACCAATTCAAAAAGTATGTCGGATGGATTGGCGTATTTTCCGATGTTTATATTCACATGAGAAACATAACCGTCAATAGGAGATGTGATATTGATACTTCTTGAAATATTATTTTCATTGAGATTTTCTGGATTTATGCCGATAAGTTTTAATTTTTCGCTTAATGATTTTACCATAACCTTTTGTGTGGTGTAATCGACTTTTGCTTGCTGAAAAATTTTGTCGCTTGCGGCTTTGCTCTTGTTGAGTTCTTCTTGTCGAGTGAATTCATCTTCCGCAAAAAATAATTTTGCTTTTGCTGTTAAATACTCTTGTTGCAGTGTGATATATTGCTGATCTTCCATTACAGCCAATATTTCTCCTTTGCTAATGTGCATACCTGCAAGGAGTTTAGTTGACTTTAAATATCCACCTAAGGGAATACTAATGGACACCATATTTTGAGGCGGTACATCAATACTGCCATTTACTTTAAGCAATGATGAAATGCTGCGTTGCTCAATTTTCCCTATTTCAATTTTAGAATTTTTGAGTTGTGCATCGGTGAGTTCAACAACATTTTCGTTGAGTGTTTCTGTCGTTACTTCTGTATTGGTTTTTTCACTACCACAAGAAGTGAGGATTGCAAACATTATGAATATGATTATTGTATTTTTCATTTTTGAATTTATTTAGTTGTTAAATAATTGAGTTGAATAATAGTTTGATTAAGTTCATTTACCGCATCTGCATAATTGCTTTGAATACTTGTTGCATTATTGATGAGCATCGTCCATTCTAGATAATTAATGTTACCATTGGCAAATTGTTGATTAGCTGTATTAGTAATGGTATTTGCATTTTTTAATGCAGTACTCTCAAAATAATTGACAGTTTGCAAAAGTGTTTGATATTGTTTGAATACCGATTGTAATTCGTTTTTCATGGTTTGTAAACCAATTTGATAGTTATTCTCTGAAATCAATTCAAGAGTTTTGGCAGAGCTTATTTTTGCTTTCTGAGAAAAGAAAAACAATGGAATACCTATACCAAACTGAATAAAGTTAAAACGATCTGATTTGGAATATAAAACATTATCAACTCCAGTTCCTTGAATACTTTGCGTATTGTAACCAAAGTTTAATTCGGGCAATAATTTTGATTTTTCCAATTGCTTATTCACCAACGAAATTTGTTTTTGCTGTTGTAAAACTTTTAGTTGAGGATGATTGCTAATTGCAGAAGTGTCGAGCAATGCCGTAAAATCTATTTTTGGATTTTCAGTTAACGGTGTAAAAACAGAAGTAGTATTGAGTAACAATTGAAATTGTAGTTGTGCTATTTCCACATCGTTTTTTAGTTGGTTTAGCTGGATAGCAATTTGTCCACGCTGCGTTTCAGCTGTGGTAGTTTCTAACACATTACTTTCGCCATGGCTAAAACGTAAATTTGCTTTTTCTAAAAACGAAGTAAACACACTGTCATTTTGCAACAATATTTTTTGTTTTTGCTGTAAATAAATCAATAAATAAAAAGCTTCACTTACTTGTTTTTTAAGTTCAGCTTCTTTTACAGCAATGTTTAACACACTATTTTTATAATTTTCATTTTGTAGGGACCGTTGTTTTGCATATACTGTTGGAAAGCTGATGGATTGAGAGATACCAAACTTAGTGTCTTTGTATATAGAGTTTATTTGTCCATATTCTCCTGTGAGGTTTGTTTGTGGGATGTCAACAGCAGCAGCCTTCAGTTTACTCTGATATTCAGCCTGTAAATTTTCATTCTTCACCAACAAATTGTTTTTCAATGCCATATCAATTGCACTCTGCAAATCGATTGTTTGTTGAGCATTTGCATTTTGAAAAGACAAGAAACCAAACAGCAGAATTGTAGTTGCTGTAATGGTTGTTTTCTTTTTTCGTTTCAACGGAAATCCTTTTTCAAACAAAATATAGAGAACTGGTAAAACAAAAAGTGTAAGAAAAGTTGCCACCAATAAACCACCGATAACAACGGTTGCTAGTGGTCGTTGTACTTCTGCACCTGCACCATGACTTATTGCCATTGGTAAAAAACCTAGTGAGGCAACAAAGGCAGTCATTAACACTGGTCGTAAACGATTTCTTGTTCCGAATAATACTATTTGCTTGGTATCAGTTTCACCACTGTCTTTAATTCGGTTAAATTCTGCAATTAAAACAATTCCGTTTAATACTGCTACACCAAACAACGCAATAAAACCAACTCCTGCACTAATGCTGAAAGGTAATCCACGAAGTGCTAAAAACAAAATGCCACCAATAGCTGAAAGTGGAATAGCTGAATAAATAAGCAGTCCTTGTTTGATAGAACCAAATGCGAAAAAGAGAAGAAGGAAAATTAGCAACAATGAAAGCGGTACGGCAAGTGATAAACGCTTTTTTGCTGCAATTAAATTTTCAAATGCACCACCATAAGTAATATAATATCCTGTTGGTAGTTTCAGTTTTTCTTCAATTTGTACCTGTAAATCGTTTACAATACTTTGCACATCTCGACCACGGACATTGAAGCCAACAATAATTCTTCGCTTTGCATCCTCCCTTTGAATTTGGTTTACACTTTCATGAATGGAAACATCGGCAACCGAATACAAAGGAATTTGTGTTCCCTGCGGTGTGGGGATTAAAAGATTTTGCACATCTTCTAAACTTTGACGTTGCTCCCCTGCAAGGCGAACTACCAAATCAAAACGCTTTTCATCTTCATAAACAAGTCCGCTGCTCTGCCCAGCAAATGCGGTATTCACTACTTTGTTGATGTCCTGAATATTTAAACCATATTGTGCAATCAAGTTTCGTTTGTAGGTAATAATGAGTTGAGGCAAACCATCAATTGGTTCTACATAGATATTTTCTGCTCCATCTATTTTACTTGCAACATCACCCAACAATTTTGAATATTTTGAAAGCGTATCTAAGTTTTCACCAAAAATTTTACACACCACATCCTGCTTTGCACCTGTCATCAATTCATTGAAACGCATGGCAACTGGATATTGAAAGCTATATGTAACTCCAGGAACATCTTTCAGTGCTTCGCTCATTTTTTCTGAAAGTTCATCCCAAGTTTCGGCAGATGTCCATTCAGATTTATCTTTTAAAATAATCATCATGTCCGATGCTTCCATTGGCATAGGGTCGGTTGGTATTTCACCGCTTCCCGATTTTCCAACCACCTTTTCTACTTCTGGAAATTTATTTATTAAAATGTGTGCTGATTTCAAAATAGCTTCTGAAGAAGTAGTGATGTTACTCCCTGTCAGTACTCTTGTTTCTACCGCAAAATCACCTTCGGGTAACTCAGGAATAAATTCTCCACCCATACTTGATAAAACGAATACAGCTATTAGTAATAAGCCTATTGAAACACCAATGACTGTTTTTGGAAAATTTAAAACCTTGAGTAAATATTTTTGATGAACATTGATAAAGAAGTCCATCATTTTATCAGATATATTTTTCTTGTGAGAAATAGTTTTACTCAGAAACAAAGCACTCATCATAGGAATATAAGTGAGTGAAAGAATGAATGCCCCCAACAAGGCGAAAGCAACGGTTTGAGCCATCGGCTTAAACATTTTTCCTTCAATTCCTTCAAGCGTAAAAATTGGGAGATATACAACTAGAATAATTATTTGTCCGAACACCGCACTGTTCATCATTCTGCTTGCCGAAGAATTTACGGTACTGTCCATTTGTTGTTGATTTATTTTTGTAATACCTTCTAATTTTTTTCCATGAACAATGCTGTGCATTACGGCTTCCACAATAATTACAGCACCATCCACAATCAACCCAAAGTCCAAAGCACCTAAACTCATCAGGTTTCCACTTACACCAAACATATTCATCATAATCACAGCAAACAGCATTGACAAAGGAATCACCGATGCTACTAAAAAACCTGCTCTGAAATTTCCTAAGAATAAAACCAACACAAAAATTACAATCAATGCTCCTTCCATTAAATTTTTGGAAACTGTGCCAATAGCACTGTTCACCATTTTTGTTCTGTCTAAAAAAGGTTCTAACTCTACACCTTCGGGCAATGTTTTTCTGATTTGAATAATTTTTTCTTTTACATCTTCAATCACTCTGCTGCTGTTGTCGCCTTTTAGCATCATAACAACTGCCCCTGCCACTTCGCCTTCATCGTTGTATGTCATTGCTCCGTATCGTGTGGCATTTCCAATCCGCACTTCGGCTACATCATTTATCAATAGAGGTGTTCCGTTGTCTAAATTTTTTACAACAATGTTTTTTATGTCATCAATGCTCCCAATCAAACCTTCGGCACGGATATACAACACAGTAGAGGCTTTTTCAATGTATGCCCCGCCTGTGTTTTCGTTGTTTTTTTCCAATGCCATAAAAACATCATTGATAGTGATGTTGTAAGATTTTAGGTTATCGGGATTGATAGCTATTTCGTATTGTTTCACCCTGCCACCAAAACTGCTTACATCAGCTACACCTTTTACCCCAATCAATTGTCTGCGAACAATCCAATCCTGAATTGTACGCAATTCGGTTGCATTATACTTAGCTTCATAACCTTGTTTTGGTTTTAAAAGATACTGATAAATTTCTCCTAAACCTGTTGTAACAGGAGCTAATTCAGGTGAACCTATTCCGTTTGGAATTTGCTGCTCTGCTATTTTCAGTCGCTCTGTTACTTGCTGTCTTGCCCAATAAATATCCACATCATCATCGAACACAATCGTGATTAACGATAAACCGAACCTTGAGAAACTACGGATTTCATGTAGCCCAGGAATGTTGCTGTTCGCTTGTTCAATGGGAAAAGTAATAAGCCGTTCCACATCGGGAGCACCCAAAGATGGCGTTACCGTTATTACTTGCACTTGATTGTCGGTGATATCTGGCACAGCATCAATCGGTAGTTTGGTGAACTGGTAACTGCCGTAACCTATGAGGACTAAAATGAAAAGCCCGATGATGAGTTTGTTCTTTATAGAAAACGCAATTATTTTATTGAGCATGATTATAAGTTAATAAAATGAATGGAAATTTGCGGTGCATTAGCACCGTAAACAGTAATTTTTTGTCCGCTTTGCGGATACTCATAAATTCATTAACTTATTTTTGGCGGTTGCCAAATATTAGCGAGATAGGTTGAAGTAGGAAAACCTTGTTTGAAATATAAATTCTTCACAACATTGCCTTGAGGAATTAACCTAAAATCAGCATGATTATTGGTATAAAAATGCAACAATTGTACGGAATGGTGATGTTCCCCTTGAAAAGGTAAACAACCATGATCGTGATTATCTTCTTTCTGATTTTTATGCTCATTTGAAAAATGAATTTGTAGAAACTGAGCTAAAGAAGTTTCTGGTTGCTCTGAATGATGTTCAAAAAAATGGCATACGAAATGTGGTAGTTTAAATAATTCGTGTAACTCGGTGGTTGAACTGAGAAATAAGATTAATAATAGTATGGAGAAAAATCGTTTCATCGATGCACAAAGGTATGAAATTTTAGTTATTTAAGAAAAGCCATCCTTTCAAACTTATTCAGCCTGAATTTGTTTACCTGTAAAAGTTCGAACAATTTCGCCAAGGTAAATTTTTAATTTAACAACGTAAACAGGAGAGCTTAAATGTTCTTCAATGTTGCTGTTTTTGTAAAAAATTAGTCGATAACCTACGCCTGTTCCGATACCAACCCAACGAATAATTTTATAATCAATTAACATGGCTGGTTCGTACGAAAGAATGGTTGAATATCTAGCCCGAATTGTTTTTTGGGTAGCTTCATTATAATACTGGTAATGCCCTTTACCAATACCCACTTGAGCTGACAAGTTAAATTCCCATCTTTTTGAAGTAAAATATACATATTCAAAATAAGGGGAAAAATAAATGTATTTTAATTCAGCACCAAACTCTTTATCGTTATCTATAATAGATGATTTTGCAGGAATAATGAATTGATTATACCCTAATCCTGTTTTAAATTTTCGATTAAAGCTAACTCCTATTTTAAATCCACTTGTTTTAAAATCACGATCGGCGATAAAAGAAAAACGAGAATCGAACTTCACATCCAATTGTGGTTTGTTTTTAAATGACTTTTTAAAATCATCTTCAAATGTTTTGTTTGACGAGTTTTGAGCATAACCCACCCCTGCACCTCCAAGTATGGGAAGTAACAGAGATACAATTACTACAACGAAAAGTGCAACTAATTTTTTCGAGTAATCAGACATCGGTTTTGGTCTTCTTATAATGGTTGTAAACAAAATAGCCAATAACAATCAACAAAATATATGGAATAGCCATTAAATATAAAATACCGTCGTTAACTCCTTTTGCTAAACCAGCATCAGACTCAACAACAGCTTTACACATAGCACATTGTGCCAAAAGTTTAACATTAGTTAAACAAATCAATAACCCTATAATAAAAAGGCGAATATTCATAAAACAAAGTTAAGCAACAACTCTTACTTTATTTGTTCAATTTCTGACTTCTTTTTTCCCTTTAAAGGAACCACATCTTCTTTGTATAAAATGTCGATGGCATCAATCAATTTTTCTTTAATTTCTTTGTGGGTTGTACCATCAAAATAGCCTCGAATGTGTGCATTTTTATCCACCAAAATTAACATGCCTGAATGTAAAAAACCTCCAGGAGCTATCGAATCTCGTTGAGTACTGACAAAAAAGCCATTAAATGCAATATCATAAATGGAATCTTTATATCCGGTAACAAAATCCCAATTTTTAGTGTCGGCATGAACTTTTTTGGCATATTCTTTTAATACTGAAACCGAATCGTGTTCAGGATTTACGGTAATGGATAAAAATCTTAGATTTTTATTATCTTTAAATTTTTCTTGAAGATACGACATGTTGGTCGTCATTTTCGGGCAAATAGTGGGGCAAGTTGCAAAAAAGAAATCGGTAATGTAAACATGACCCAATAAATCATCTCTAGTTATTTTATTTCCATTCTGATTAACAAATTCAAAGTAAGGAATTTGATGATAAATAGTATCGTATTTGCCTTGATCATTTAATACTGCTTCTTTTGGTCCAATAAATTCTAAACGATGAAAATTATGTTTACCTGAATATAACAACAAATAAAAAATAGAAGGCAATAGTAATATTGCTATCAGGAAAGAAATTTTTTTAATTTTTGGATTCATTTTGATTTGTAGTTAAACTAAAAAGACCACAAAGTTACTTGTGATCTTTTATTAATTCTATTTATTAATATTTTTAATACAACCATTTTGCCATCATATCAGAATAAACCGCTTCTGTAACAACAAAATAAGCTAGATACAATGCTAATAATACGTAAGGAACTATAATAATATTTTTAAAGAAAGTTACTTCATGTTTTAAGTGCATGTATTCTGAAACAATATAAAATGCTTTTGCAATGGTTAAAATAATGAAGGTCATTTTAATAACTGACCAAGGCAAACCTATTTCTTTCCATGAAATACCTAAAAAAACTTCGACAGAAGTTATCCCCAATAAAACCCAGAAAATGAACCAGATTCTTTTTCTCATTTTTTTACCTACTTCCTCAGAATGATGAACAGCGTATTGATATACTTCTTCAGTATGTGCGTTGTGATCTGAATGTTCTGAATGTCCCATAATAAATGTTTTATATAATTAAATTAAATAGAAGAATGTGAAAACAAATACCCACACTAAATCAACAAAATGCCAGTATAATCCAACTTTTTCTATCATTTCGTAATGACCTCTTTTTTGGTATGTTCCCATAATCACATTAACAAAAATGATGAAATTAAGAATAACACCGCTCAATACGTGAGTACCATGAAAACCAGTAATAAAGAAGAAGAAATCGGCAAATAATGGATGACCGTATTCGTTGTGGGTTAAGTTTGCTCCAAAAATTTCTTTACCATTTGCTACCATTTCTGACATTTGAGCACCAGAAACTTTGATGTAATCAACACCATCTTTCCAAGGTAATAACAAGGTTTGTTTTGAGTCGTCTGACCAACGTGCAATCAATCCTTTAGTCATTTCCACTGAGCCATCAGGCAAGGTAAAAACTCCTTTACCTAATTCAATTGCTCCTACTTCAGTTCCATGAATAAAATGACCCCATTCCCAAGCTTGTGATCCAACGAAAATAGCTCCACCAACAATGGTTAAAAGCATCCAAATAGTTACTCCTTTTTTATCCATACGATGACCAGCTTCAACAGCTAACACCATGGTAACAGAACTCATGATAAGAATAAAGGTCATTAATGCTACATACAACAAAGGATGATGTCCGTGCATAAATGGAAAGTGCGTAAACACATTTTCTGCACTTGGCCAAATAGAACCATAATAATGACGGTAAAAACCGTAAGAAGCTAAAAATCCGGTAAAAGATAATGCATCAGAAACCAAAAAGAACCACATCATTAACTTACCATAACCAGCGTTAAAAGGCGATTTATTATCACCAGCCCAAGCAGATTTTTTATCTATTGAAATTGTATTTGACATAATAGTAATGTATTATTAAACTAAGCTATATATTTTAAAAATAAAAACAAATAAATCCATAATGCACCTAAAAAGTGCCAGTAAATGATACTTACTTCAACACCTAAAAAATTAGTGGAATTATATTTGCCTTTATAAGATTTAACCGAAACAACAATTAATGAGATTATACCCGCCAACAAGTGTAGTACATGAAAAACGGTTATTAAATAAATAAATGAACTTGCATTTGTACTACTCGACCCTGTGGCAACAATTCCATTAGAGTATAATTCCTTCCAACCATAAAACTGGCTAACCACAAACAACAATCCTAAAACAAGTGTTAAAGAAACTGCTAATTTCAAAGCCTTTTTATTGTCTTTTTTAATGGAAATTAATCCATAATGAAACAAAATACTACTTAACACAATGATAATGGTGCTTAATGAAAAAGCAAATGGTAGTTCAATGTTTAACCAGTTTCCATTTCCGCCTTTACTTACAATTACGGCACTCGTCCAGCCACTAAAAAACATCACAATACTAACGATGCCAATCCAAAGTAATGGCTTCGCTGTTTTCTTGCGAATTTCAGCTTTAGTATTGATGTCTTGTAATGTAATTGATGCCATGTTTTTAATTAATGTGCTTCGTCAGTTTCATTATCATACAAAGGTGTTGTTTGAGGGATAAAATCTTTTCCGCCAATGTATTCACCATTTTCATCTACTTTGCTATAATCATAAGGCCATCTATGAACTTCAGGAATATCGCCATACCAGTTTCCATGAATATGTTCAACAGGAGCTGTCCATTCTAACGAGTTGCTATCCCATGGATTTTGTGGTGCTTTTGGACCTCTTAATGCACTAAATACAAAATTATAGAAGAATAATAATTGACCAAAAGCTATAACAATTGCAAAAGTG
Organism: uncultured Vicingus sp.; assembly: GCA_964371285.1. Taxonomy (GTDB): domain Bacteria; phylum Bacteroidota; class Bacteroidia; order Flavobacteriales_E; family Vicingaceae; genus Vicingus. The sequence goes on from CAYJMI010000009.1 coordinate 51,477, forward strand.
CTTATCAAGACATTAATATCTAATAAGTTATCAAAAAGTGGAAACTCAGAATTGGTATAATATCGTCTTGGAACACCTGCTAAACCAAGAAAGTGCATCGGGAAGAAAATTCCATAAGCACAAACGATGGTAATCCAAAAATGCAAGCTTCCAAGTTTGTTATTCATCATTCTACCAAACAATTTAGGAAACCAATGGTAAACACCAGCAAACATTCCAAAAATTGCAGATAATCCCATTACAATGTGGAAGTGGCCTACCACAAAATAAGTATCATGAACATTTATATCAAGGGCAGAATCTCCTAAAATTAAACCTGTTAAACCACCAGAAATAAAGGTAGATACTAAACCAATACTAAACAATGTTGCAGGAGAAAATTTAATATTTCCTTTCCACAACGTCGTTAAATAATTAAACACTTTTACTGCTGAAGGAATTGCAATTAATAACGTTGTAAATGTAAATACTGCTCCTAAAAATGGATTCATACCTGTAACAAACATGTGGTGACCCCAAACAATGGTAGATAAAAATGCAATAGCTATCATAGAACCAATCATGGCTCTGTAACCAAAAATTGGTTTACGAGTCATGGTAGAAATAACTTCGGATGTTATACCTAGAGCAGGGAGTAAAACAATATAAACCTCAGGATGGCCTAAAAACCAAAATAAATGTTCAAATAAAATTGGGCTTCCTCCATTATGTTCTAAAACTTGTCCTCCAATATAAATATCCGATAAATAAAAGCTTGTTCCAAAACCCCTATCAAAAATTAACAGTAAAGCTGCCAATAATAAAACAGGGAAAGAAACCACACCAATAATTGCTGTTAAAAAAAATGCCCAAATGGTTAATGGTAACCTCGTCATGGTCATTCCTTTTGTACGTAAATTTAAAATGGTTACAATGTAATTTAAGCTACCCAATAACGACCCCACAATAAAAAGTGCCATGGCTACTAACCACAATGTCATTCCGAGTCCTGAACCAGGTATTGCCTGAGGTAAAGCACTTAACGGAGGATAAATTGTCCACCCTGCTGATGCAGCACCACCTTCAACACCTAATGAAATTAACATGATAACGCTAGAAAGAAAGAAAAACCAAAACGACAACATGTTTAAAAAACCTGATGCCATATCTCTAGCTCCAATTTGAAGTGGAATTAATAAATTACTAAATGTTCCACTTAAACCAGCCGTTAATAAAAAGAATACCATTATGGTTCCATGCATGGTAACAAGTGCAAGGTATTTATCCGGAGCCATCACTCCATTTTCAGCCCATGAACCTAGTAATTTATCTACAATCCAAAAACTTTCGCCTGGCCAACCCAATTGCAACCTAAAAAGTGTTGACATAATCAAACCGATAAAACCCATGATAAAACCAGTTATTAAAAACTGTTTTGAAATCATTTTATGGTCTTGACTAAAGACATATTTGAATAAAAAATCTTGGTCGTGATGATGATGTGTACTCATATTAGTTTAAAGTTTGTCGGAAGTCCGACCCCTATAATTATCGGGGGAAGTCGGAAGTCCGAAGATTTATTTGCTATTTGTTATTTTCGAATGTTTTTTGTGATGAAAGCCATTTATCATAATCTTCTTTGCTTTCAACTACAATATTCATTTGCATGTTATAATGTGCTGCTCCACAAATTTTATTACACAATAACAGGTATTCAAAATTCTCATTATTGGTGATTTTTTTCATCTCTTTAGAAGTGATGGTAGGAACAAAATTAAATTGGGTTTTCATCCCTGGCACACAGTTCATTTGAGCTCTAAAATGAGGCATATATGCACTATGTAATACATCATTAGAACGCATTACGAATTGCACAGGCACATTAACCGGAATATGAAACTCTCCTTTTACAACAATATCATCTTTACAATTAGCGTCGGTAGCATCAATTCCCATAAAATTAGTGCCTTCAATATAATTTACATTTGCTCTTCCTAATTTTTTATCCTCACCGGCATATCGTGCTCCCCAAGAAAATTGTTGTCCTAACAATTCAATTAACACATGGTCTTTTTCTGGATTTACTGGTGTCATAATTTTATTCCAGTTGTTTAATCCATAAAGAATTAATACTGTTAAAGCTAATGATGGAACTAAAGTCCAAATAAGCTCTAATTTATTACTATGAGAAAAGAAAACTGCTTTTTGATTTGTTTTAAAAGCATATTTAAAGCAAAACCAAAAAAGCAAAATATGAGTAACAATAAATACAGGAATAATAAATAACCAAGTTACATTCATCAAACTATCTACACCAACACCATGTTCAGATGCAGAAACTGGTAACATTAAATCGCTCCATTTAAAATATTGCCAAGCAAAAAATGAAAAATAAAACACTAAAAAAACTAACATTAAACTAGCCTGAACTCTATTGTCTTTCTCAGAAATTTCGTAAACTTTAACGCCTTTACTAATAGCACTTAACTCAGCAATCTTCAATATTTGTGCTGCCGAAATGATAACCAATAATACAGTTACACTTACCAATAATACCATCATAATATGATTATTCTTTAATTATTATTAAATTGTATGTTATATAACATCATTTAAAAGTCCGAAAGTAGAAATATTCTTAAAATATTACAACTATTTTGAAAAAAAATTCTCAGCCCACTAATCTACGAGATTTTTTAATAAATCCAACTTAAGAATTTGAATTTTTCGAAGTTTAGTGTTGATTATTTTTAATTTCTTAAAATGCGACATCATTCTAATCACATTTGCAGTGTTCATACTTGATAATGAAGCTATTTCTTTTCGTTTTAATTCAACAGCAAGTGTTTTGCCATCCGCTTCAAATCCAAAAAAGTTAATTAAATCTAGCAGAGTGTATGCTAATCTTGATTCTAGTTTTGTTTGAGTAAGAATTAATAATCTTTCGTTCTGAATGATTAGTTTTTGAGAAAGATGGTCAATTATTTTAGTAGCTAGTCCTAAATTTTTTGATATGACACCAAATAAATTTTCTTTTTTTATGATACAAATATTTACATCTTCTAATGCAATAGCTGAATAACTATAAGGGGTATCTGACATTAAATGATCAAAGCCTATAAAATCAACTGGTTTAGACAAACCCACAATAAACTCATCTTCAATTTTTCCAGCTTTCACTAATTTTACTTTCCCCATACTTAGGCAATTTAACCCCAGAGGCTGAGAACCTTCTGTGAAAACGGTATCTCCTTTCTTGAAAAAATATTTATTCCTACCTCTGTTTATTAACTCCAGTTCGTTGTCGCTTAAATCGCTAAATAATGAAAGGTTTACTTTTAAACACCCTACACAATTTCCTAAACATATTAAATCCATATCTTGTTTGAAAAAAAGCCCATCCGTCATGCTAACGGATGGGCTCAAAATTACAAATTTTTATTTCTTATGTGTGTAAATGTTTACTTTCATCAAACATTGGATGATTTTTAGCCATTAATTGTGTTTTTGATAGTGATTTTAAGGTTACCATAATAAACAACCCTAAAAACATTAAGAACATTCCTATTTCAATAGCACCTAAAGAACCATGATTATGCATAGTTCCAGGTAAAACCATGGTTAATACATCTAACCAATGAGTAAAAAATATGATTAAAGCTACGGGCAATAAAAATACCACATTCTTTTTGGCATCTCTCGACATTAACACAAAAAATGGTAATAAAAAATTAACGAAGAAAGTTCCTACATACAATAATCTGTAATCATTAAATCTTTCCATGTAATAGGTAACTTCTTCAGGTATGTTTGAATACCAAATTAACATAAATTGAGAGAACCATAAATATGACCACAACATACTAATTGCGAACATCCATTTTCCTAAATCATGAATATGACTATCATTCACTTCTTTAAGATGTCCTAATGATTTTAAATAGAGAACCAACAATAAAACTACAATGATAGATGATACCCACATTCCTGAAAAGGCATACCAACCAAACATGGTGCTAAACCAGTGAACATCAATTGACATTAACCAATCCCAAGCGGAAGATGAAGATGTATAAGCAAAGAAGGCAACAAATAAAACTCCCATAAATATTTTTTTCTTATAAACTGGCGAAGTTTCACCCTTAGCAAGTGTTAATTGATCTTCTTCTTTTGATTTTTTTACAAACCAATACGCAAAAAACAACCAAACTGCAAAATAAGCAATGGTTCTACCCCAGAAAAAAGGAAGATTTAAATAACCGGATTTAGCAGTTATTATAGCATCATAATGTTCACTTTTTGGATCTGTAATACCTTCAGCCATCCAATGGTAAAGATGATTCCAATGCATTGAACCGCCAATAAATACCACTAACAAAACAAGTGCAGAAATAGGCATAAAACTCATGGTTGCCTGAAAAACTCGTTGTGTTGTAACACCCCAAGCCATTTCAGAAATATACTGAAGAGCAACAAAAAACAACGAAGCTAAAGAAATGGTAAAAAAGAAATATCCATTTACCAATAAATTTGCCCACACTCGTTGCCCTGTATGTCCATGACTCGTAGATAATCCAATTAAGAAAGCTGCTAAACCTATTACAATTAATAGTATGGTTGTTATATTAGCCTTATTTGATACTTTATATTCCATTTTTATAAATGTTTTATTAGTCTAAATTATTTTTGAGGAATTTTTTCAGTAACGATATTACTATCAACAGCATTACTATCAACAGCAATTATAGTTTGATTTTCATTCATGAATTTGGTTCTTATGAATGAAACAAGTTTCCATCTTTCTTCTTGATTTAACTGAGAAGCATGTGACCCCATTAAGTTTCTACCGTAAGTGATAGAATGAAACATTTTACCTTCAGGAATAGCTAATCCTGGAGCAAATTTTACTGGTAATGGTGGAAATTTTTCTCTTTGTACTAAAATACCATCTCCTTGCCCAGTTGCTCCATGACAATGCACACAAAACATTCCGAATAGCACTTCTCCTTCTTTAACAACTTGTTCACTATAAACCAAAGGATTTTTTAAACTAGCACCCGCTTTTTCATAATCCTCTACAGTATTTTCATAAGGGTATGGCATAAAACCTCTAGGAATTGTTCCTTTAACAGGCAACATTGCCGACATTTTATCTTTCATTTCAGTATGTTGTTTGTCTCTTACTTCGCCATAATCTACATAAGTTTCAATAGAAGGTGAACGAAACATATCCGGCATGTATTCAGGAGCTAATCCATTTTTTTCTCTACAAGAAAAAAATGAAACAACAACGAATGCTAAACTAAGTTTTGCTAAAATATTTTGATAATTCTTTTTCATAAAATTTACTTTCTATAATTATGAATTTTTTACATCAACCTCTAAAACACAAGTTTCATTGATTAATGATTTAATTTCTTCTTCACTAATATTATTGTCGTGGGTATGAATTTCCATAACAAATCTATCATCAGTAGTTCTTGGGTAAGGATTTCTTCCTTTAAAACCAGGCAATGTCCAATTTCTTAATAAATAAGTAATTGCCATTCCATGAGCTGCACACAATACTCCGAACTCAAATGTTACAGGTATAAAAGATGGTAAATTTGTCCATAAAGAAAAATTAGGTTTACCACCAATGTTTAAAGGCCAATCTTGTATCATAAAATACCACATACCTAACAATGCTAAAGAAACTCCAATCATTCCATAAATGAAAGCTGCAATAGCAATACGGGTTCTTTTTAATCCAAGTACAGGATCAAGACCATGAATAGGAAACGGAGAGAATACATCTCTGATATAAATGCCCTTAGCAACTAAATGTTTTGCACTTTCTAAAAGCACATAATCATCATCATAAATTGCATATATTTTTTTGTCTGACATAACTGTTATTTGTTAATCGTTACTTTTTATTTTTTTATTGGATGTAACTTTTTAAATTCTTCATCCGACATATTTTTGTATTTCTCTCCAGATGATTTCAAAATAGATTTTACTTCATTGAAAGCTAATACCGGAAAATATTTTAAGAATAATAAATAGAATACTGAGAATATACCTATCGTTCCAATATATACACCTAAATCAACCCAAGTTGGATAGAACATAGACCAACTGGATGGTAAATAATCTCTGTGTACAGATGTTACAATAATTACAAATCGTTCGAACCACATACCAATGTTTACAATAATTGACATGAAAAAAGTAAATCCTAAACTTGTTCTTAATTTTTTAAACCAAAATAAGTGTGGAGAAACAACATTACAAGTCATCATGATCCAATAAGCCCAAGCATAAGGTCCAGAGAAACGATTGATAAATGCATACGATTCATATTCAACTCCTGAATAGTACGACATGAAAAGCTCTGTTAAATAAGCAACTCCAACAATAGAACCCGTAACGATAATTACAATATTCATGTATTCAATATGTTTTATCGTTACATAAGCCTCTAATCTCATGGCTTTACGAACAATAATCATTAACGTTTGCACCATCGCAAACCCTGAGAAAACAGCCCCAGCAACAAAGTAAGGAGGAAATATGGTAGTGTGCCAACCCGGTATTACTGAGGTAGCAAAGTCCATCGATACAATAGAGTGAACCGAGAATACCAGTGGTGTAGCCAAACCTGCTAATACCAATGAAACTTCTTCAAAACGTTGCCAAGCTTTTGCATTGCCTGTCCATCCAAAACTCAATAATGAGTACATTAATTTTGGAACTGGTTTTTTAGCTCTATCTCTTATTGTGGCAAAATCAGGAATTAATCCAATATACCAAAACACTATTGAAACAGACATATAAGTGGTGATTGCAAATACATCCCATAATAATGGTGAGTTAAAATTTACCCATAATGAACCGAATTGATTTGGCAATGGTAAAACCCAATAAGCCATCCAAATTCGACCCATGTGTACCATTGGGAATGTTCCAGCCATAAATACAGCGAATATAGTCATCGCCTCTGCTGGTCTATTGATTGCCATTCTCCATTTTTGACGGAACAACAACAATACCGCAGAAATTAATGTTCCTGCATGACCGATACCAACCCACCAAACAAAGTTAGTAATATCCCAAGCCCAACCTACTGTATTGTTTAACCCCCATGTTCCAATTCCGGTACCTATTAAATATAGGATACAACCAACACCCCACAAAGCAATTAATGTTGCTATGGTCATTAGTATTTTCCACATTTTGGTAGGTTCGTTCTCAATAGTATGCAAAACGTCGTTAGTAATTTTACTATAGGTAACGTCTTGTCCTAATATTAACGGTTCTCTTATTGCTGACTCTTTGTGCATTCTTTTAAATTTTTTTAAAACAACTTGTTAAGCTTCGCTATTTTTTAAATTTCTTACTTTAGTTTGGTAGTAAACATTTGGTTGTTGCCCAACTTCTTCGATTACTAAATAAGCTCTGTTATGATTTTTTCCTTCGGCAACTTTACTTGATGTATCATTCAAATCACCAAAAGTAATTGCGTTGGTAGGGCAAGCCGACGAACATGCTGTTTGTATAGCTCCATCAACAACTTTAGCACTTAATTTTTTTGCATCCAATTTACCTGCTTGAATTCGTTGTACACATAAACTACATTTTTCCATTACTCCTCTTGAACGAACTACAACATCCGGATTTAACACCATACGCCCTAAATCGTCTTGTGAAGGATTTACTTCAGTAAATTTGTTATATGCTTTATAATTGTACCAGTTAAATCTTCTTACTTTATATGCACAGTTATTTGCACAATATCTGGTTCCAATACAACGGTTATATGCCATCATGTTTAAACCTTCGTTACTGTGAGTTGTAGCAGCAACCGGACAAACTGTTTCACAACCTGCGTGATTACAATGCTGACACATCATTGGTTGATGAACAACCATCGGATTATCAGCAGCTCTTTCCATTTTAGCGTAAGCAGAAATACCTCCTACATTATCCCCGGCTTTGGTTTTTTCATGAGTATCGCCAATTTTACCTACTTCTTGATAATCACTAGAATAATACCTGTCAATTCTCATCCAGTGCATTATTCTACCTCTTCTTACTTCATCTTTTCCTATTACAGCAATATTGTTTTCAGAAACACATGATGTTACACAGGCACTACATCCAATACACGTATTCAAATCTATCGACATCCCCCATCTGTGACCGATATTTTCAACCGGTTGAGCTCCCCATAGATCAATTTCTTTAATACTTTTTTGTACCGCTTCACCCTTTTCATGAAACAATAAAGTATGAGCTGGATTGTAATCTTCTTTATTCCCTTTTTTATAGATATCTAACACCGTTTCTCTGATGATAGAATCTCTACCCATGATAGTTTGTTGGGTTTGAGTTGCAGCAACATGGTAGTCCATAGAAACATCTGCAAGAGTAGCAACACCAAAATAGCTTAATCCTGCATCAGTAAATGAAACTAACGGGTAAGCATTTTTACCTGTTGGTTCTGACATGTTACCAACCTTTTTACCATAACCAAGAGCAACACCAATGGTGTCTTTTGCTTGACCAGGTTGAGCAACTACAGGTAGATTTTCGACAGTTTTACCATTTACGGTTACAGTAACCACATTTGCCAACTGTTCTTGACCTAAATTAATGTTGTAACCTCTATCAAGCATTTCTGCCGGATTCATGGTTACATAATTGTCCCAAGTAGCTTTAGTCAGTG
>CAYJMI010000010.1:0-59331 GCA_964371285.1 uncultured Vicingus sp.
CCTATTTAGATACCGCTAAAATCAATTTTCCATTAACTTTAAGAAAATGGAAAAAGGGAGATAAATTCAAACCTTTTGGTATGAAAGGGGTAAAAAAACTAAGTGATTTTTTTATTGATGAAAAGCTTTCTTTATTTGAAAAAGAAAACGTTTGGTTACTCACATCAAACAACAAAATTGTATGGGTAGTTGGACATCGGATTGATGACGATTTTAAACTAAACGAAAAAACTCAGCAAGTTCTTCAATTGCAATTAAAATGATTTTTACTGACCAAATAGGGCATCGAATAAATCTTGAAACTACTCCAAAAAAAATAATTTCAGTAGTTCCATCGCAAACCGAATTGTTGTTTGATTTGGGATTGGAAAATGAAGTGGTTGGAATTACTAAATTCTGCATTCATCCAAAAAAATGGTTTGAAACTAAAACCCGAATTGGAGGTACAAAAACGCTTGATTTAGAAAAGATTAAACAACTCAAACCTGATTTAATTATTGCAAACAAAGAAGAAAATACCAAAGAACAAATAGAAAAATTACAACGATTATTTCCTGTGTGGACAAGTAATATTCGAAATTTAGCTGATAGTTTGGAAATGATTCAGCAAGTAGGTAAAATAACCAATACTGAAAAAAATGCAAATGAAATTATTGCTAAAATTGAAAAAGAGTTTGAACACCTTACTTCAATTAAAAAACAACCCAAGTCAACTCTATATTTTATTTGGAAAAACCCCTACATGAGTATTGGAACAACAACTTTTATTCACGATGTGATGAAAAGAGCTGGATTTATGAATGCACTAAAATCTAAAGAAAATTATCCAATAATTACCGAAGAACAAATCAAAACGATAAATCCACAACTCATTTTGCTTTCATCAGAACCTTTTCCATTTAAAGAAAAACATATTAAACAATTTGAAAATATATGTCCAAATGCCCAAATTTTATTGGTTGATGGCGAACTATTTTCGTGGTACGGTTCAAGATTAACAAAAACTGTTCATTATCTTATTGACTTATATACAAAAACGAATTACCATACCTCAAATGAGTTATAGCTATTCTTATTACCTGTTTACAGATATTTTGAATGCATCCGTAGTACCATCAACAAATGTCAAGTTAAATAGATATGTTCCATTTGAAATAGAAGCAACGTTAATTCTTAATGGCTCATTACCAATTGTTTGTTTTTCAGATAAAACTAATTTACCGGCCAAATCGAAAATCTCTACAATAACATCACCAACCACACCTTTTCTAACTGGTATTGACAACATGTTTAAAGCTGGATTTGGAAATGGAGTTAAAGTATTATTAGCAATACTATTGTTTTTTATACTTGTAGTATAATCTAATGTTGCAGAAATAGATGGAGTTGCATCCCAACCAAAACCATCTCTGTACCAAATAGCAGCTTGCCCATTTGGTAAAACTTTTACAGGTGAAATCGGTTGTAAATAGTTATTTATTGTTCCCGTATAATCTATTCCTGTGTCATAACCAAGTCTAATAGAATCGCTGGCATTATAAACACAGAATAAATATCTTTTATTATTTACTAATGGCCATGGAGTTGGAACAGCAGGAAAACCCCCATCATTAAAAGGAACATAGATGTTTTGACCTGATAAATCACCATCAGCTCCATAATCATAATAATAAGTAGCTTCTGCAACTTGATTTAACGCTGTAAAAGTTGGAGGAGTTGTTATATCTGTAAAAACATCATTCCACTCATACAATCTAACTTCTAGAACTTCAAAATCAATATCAAACCCAACAGCTTGGCTAGAAAACGTCATACCCATAGCAGAACCTCTACTGGCATTTGCATCTTGAAAAACAATACATGCTTCCCAATCGTCGTATTGTGTCGATGATTCGTTTAACGAATAAGCGGTTGTTTTTAAAGGATTATTCAACGAATCGACTCTTGATTTTGCAAAAATATTAGAACTTATATTAACGCTAGTATTAAAAACATTGTCCGAACTATCTTCATCATTAGCTAAATCAACAGTATATTTTATTTGATAGGTTCCACTACTCCAACTTGCTGGAGCATAAGTACCTAAATCAGCATAAACAGTATCAACTGTTACACCAACCGGAGCAGCAAAATTTAATGGTGTTGAAGTGTTAGTATAAACCGATGAACCATTGTAAGAAACATCTACGCTTGCAGTTATTCCTGTTTGTGAGTTAGAACCCGGATTAAAAACGTACAAACCTAAATCTAAAGAAAATTCTGAACCATTTGCAGCTAAAAAATTAGGAATTGCTTGATGGTTAGACATTACAATATCAGCCGGACTTGAACCTAAATCATTTGCATTCAATCCCACTTTTGTTCCTATAAACGCAAACACGCCACCCATTGCAATGTAACTTTTTAACAAATCACCTTCTTCGCTACCTATTGATACCACAGGGATAGTAACATTGCTTCCAACAGTACTTCCTCCCATTGCAAAAGGACCAGGATCTCGGTTGATAAGAATTACACCTATTGCACCTGCTTGTTGGGCGTAATCTGCTTTTATATCGTGCCAGCAAAAACTTCGATACATTACTGCAATTTTACCTGTTAAATCATTAATAATTGGTTCACATCCATCTTGCCAAGTAGGATTTCCATTGATATCTATTGTTGTATCTACACCATCTTCGGCAAACATTAATTCTGCTTCAATGGCATTTGCTGCATTAGTTAAATCGGGTGTTGACCAACCCGTTGAAGCAGCATCAGCCCATATAGAGTTTATAACTCCCAGTAATAACGGATTGTTTGGACTTTGGGTTATTTTAGTAATTACTTGCCCATTTATAAGGAAAACCATAAACAAGAATACAAGCGAAAGAGTAATTTTTTTCATAATCATCAATTTAAATCAAAATAATAAAGCAAGATACGATATTTTTTTATACCATAAGAAGCCCTCGTTAAAATAACAAGGGCTTCTCGTAATTATATTATTGATTATCTATTTACAGAAACTTTAAAGGTATCTTTTGATCCATCAACAAATGTTAAACTGAACACATAAGCACCATTACTAATAGAAGCAACGTTAACTTTTAACGGTTCGTTACCAATGGTTTGGTTTTCAGAAATAACTAATTTACCAGCTAAATCGTAAATCTCTATTGTAACATTACCAACAACACCTTTACGAACAGGTACTGTTAACAGGTTTGCAGCAGGATTTGGATAAGGAGCTAAAAAACTATAAGTAGTTATATTATTATTGATATTTGTAGCAATATCTAAAGTTGCAGAAACAGCAGGTGTAGCATCCCAACCAAAACCATCTCTGTACCATGTAGCAGCTTGACCATTAGGTAACGTTTTTACAGGAGCTATAGGCTGTAAATAATTGTTTATAGTAGCTGTATAATCAATTCTGGTATCATATCCAATTCTAACGGAATCACTCGCATTGTAAACACAGAACAAGTATCTTTGATTATCAGCCAAAGACCATGAGGCATCAAAAGGAAGGTATATATTTTGTCCTGATAAATCACCATCTGTAGCATAGTCATAAAAATAGGTAGCAGAAGTAACTTGATTTAAAGCTGTGAAAGTTGGAGGTGTATTCATGTCTGCAAAAACATCATTCCACTCATACAATCTTACTTCTACTACTTCAAAATCAATATCATAACCCACTGGTCGACAAGAAAAAGTCATTCCCAATGCTTGAACATTTCTAGTACCAGCATTTGCATCTTGAAACACGATACAAGCTTCAAAATCATCATATTGTGTAGTGGTTTCGTCTAATGAATAAGCAGTTGTTGGGATAGGTTGATTTGAGGAGTCCAATCTAGATTTAGCATAAACATCTGTACTATTAGTAAGTTTATATTCAAAAGTAAATGTATTATCCGCAGGGTCCTCATCAGTTCCCACAATATTTAACGTATAAGTAACGGTATAAGTACCTACACCTAAAGTGGCTGGAGCAAAAGTTCCCAAATCAAAATATTGAGTATCAACCACAAAACCGGCAGGAGCAGCAAAGTTCAAAGGAGCAGCAGTTTGATTATATACTGAAGATCCTCCAAATTGAATATCAACAGAAGCCGTAACACCTGTTTGAGCGTTGCTACCATAATTAACTGCCCATAGACCCAAATCAACAGGAAATTCAGCTCCAGTTTGAGCTAAGTCCCAAGGTTTTGCTAATTCATTTGGCATAACGATATCAGCAATACTCGTACCCATATCATCATTAAAAACCCCAACTTTAGAACCAATAAACATTTCTACAGGACCATTTTGCATTTCTGAAATGATAAAATTGCCATCACTACTTTTTAAGAAAACAGCCGGAATTGTACATAATGGACCTTCAGGTGCTATACCTAACATACCTAATAATAAATCCTCTCTATTAACAACAATAACAGCTATAGCACCTGCGTTTTGGGCTTCTAAAATTTTAACTGCAAAATTGCAAGTGTTTCTTCTTATCACAGCAATTTTACCTGCATAAGCATTTGCTGGAGAGGGGAAACAACCCTCTTCTGATTTAGGATTTCCTTGAGGACTAGTTCCTGGAGTTCCATCATTTACCAAAACCAATTCTGCTTGAACATAAGTTCCGGGTACGTTAAAGTCTAACGTCATACCCCAAGTGCCATCGTCGGTTTCACCAGGCCATCCGCCCTCATTAAATTGGACGCTATATTCAAAATTCATTTGAACAGCAGCAGGAGATATTCCTTTTACCAGTACCTGAGAAAAACTCATGATAGTAGTTAAAAACACTCCTAATAATAAAGTAATTTTTTTCATAATATTAAAATTTAGTGAATAATAAGGTTATTTGTTTAACTAAAAATACAGAAGAATTTTATTATAAAAAAAATTTAGGGCTATAATCTAACTTACCATTTGATTAACGGTTGATTTCGTTGTGAAATGGTTTCTTACACATACAGAATATAGTTTTGAAAAATGAATAAACACAATATTTTTAGCTATTAAAATAATAAACCTAAAAAATATTACAAAAATGAAAATACAATAATTAAAAATGTTATTCATCAAACACTTTTCTAAAGGTATTAAATACTCTTTCTAACAATCTTAAATCTCTAGTAACAATTTCAGCAGAACCTATCATCTCAGGTGTATATTTTATCCTTTTATGATAAGTAGTTATTAATTGATTACTCAACTGTATTTCAATCTGATAATTATTTTCATTCGGAACTTGTGATATTTCTTTTATTTTTCCAATTAGCTGTCCATATTGTTGATAGGGATAATTATTAAGTTTAATTCGCACTTTTTGACCTTTTTTTATTTTACCATAACCCTCTGTAGGAATTGTCACATAGCATATATAATCCTCATTATCAGGAATAATTACAAAAAGTGATGATTCAGAAGATATGTATTGATTGTCCGTAATACTCATTAAATAGGACAATCTACCCTTTATTGGTGAAATAAGAGTAAAATTTTGTTGCCAACTCTCAATATAACTTTTAATGTTCTTTTTGTTCGCAGCAATACTGTTTTTTAGATTTCTTTCTTCTTCTTCAAATCTTTTGATTAAATCATCTCTTTCTTTTTCATTTTGAGTTACAGTAATCTGATATTGAAGATACACTTTTTTTAGGCTAGTATATTCATTTTTTTTATTATTTAATTCTGTTTGATTTTTATAAAAATCATATTTTGAGGTATACTCCATAGCAAACAAAGAGCTATCTGTTTTAAACTTTTCTGTAGCATTGATTAGTTCATGCTTCATTAAATTTAGTTGTTCTTGAGTAATCACTGATAATTGTTTATTGTAATTAATTTGTTGATTTACATATCGAATAGCATTTTGGAAATAGTTATCATTCACTAAAACACTATATTCCTGTATGCTTTTTACTAAACTATTGTATTCTGTTTGAATTTCCCCAAAAATAAGGTTAGTATCTAAAGTGGGTAAGGTTTTACTATCAATCATTTTTAATAAATACTCTAAAGCTTCTTTACTCGTAGAATTTGTGATTTCTGCAATAACTTGCCCCTTCTTAACAATAGTGTTATTATTAAGGTATAAATTTTTAATATAACCTCCTGTTTTGCTAACTAATTTAGCTGGAGGTTGTTCTGTCGTAATTTTTGCCTGCCCTTGAATAGTATCGGGGTATTTAATAAACCAAGAAATAGATACTAGCATTAAAATTAAACCAAAGATTAGAGATACACCCCAGCGTATCATCCAATTTGGCACATGAGAGAGTATTTCTTGCACCTCATCACTACGAATTTCCTGTAGAGGGTCTTTTTGTTGAACCTTTTGTTGTGATATGTTAGAAAGCTCAGGCATTTAATTTTTCCAGTTCTAATTGATTTTTAACTAAATTGTAATAGCTTCCTTTTAATTGAATCAGTTCATCATGATTTCCTTTTTCAATAATTTTCCCTTTATCTAGAACCACTATTTGGTCGGCATTTTTAACAGTACTCAACCGATGTGCAATAACAACAGCCGTTCGTTCTTTAAAAAATTGATTAAGGTTTTCCATTATAATTTTCTCATTATTCGCATCTAACGAACTAGTAGCTTCGTCAAAGAAAATAAATTTAGGATTTTTATACACAGCCCTAGCGATAAATAAACGTTGTTTTTGCCCGCCACTCATTCCAACACCTTCCATACCTATTTTTGTATTGTACCCTAACGGCAACCCATCAATATACTCTTTAATATTAGCAATTTCTACTGCTTGTTTTAATCGTTCTTTATCAATTACATCTTGCCCTATTGCGATATTATTGGCAATGGTATCGTTAAAAATATAACTCTCTTGCATTACTACTCCTATTTGCTCTCTCCAGGCATGGTGTGAGATGATTGACAGATGATGTTGTCCTAATTTAATTTCTCCTTCGTTGGGCTCATAAAACTTTAGTAACAATTTCATTAGTGTTGTTTTACCACTTCCACTTGCACCAACTATAGCAGTAACTTTATTGGCAGGAATTATTAAATCTAAGCCTTTTATTACTTCTTCGGAGCTTCCAATGTACCTGAAATGGGCTTTTTTTAAAGTGAAATCAGCATTAATAGGCACATCATGTATTTTTTGTTCTTCAGCATTTTCTTCATCTGCCCGATTATGGATTTCTGACAAACGCTCTAAAGCTATTTTAGCATCTTGTGCCGAATGGATAAATCCAATGATTTGTAAAATAGGACTATTTAATTGACCTATAATATAGGATATGGATAACATCATCCCTAAAGTTATTTGCCCATCAATAACCAGTTTAGCAGAAAATATGGTGATTAAAATATTTTTAACCTCATTGATAAAGTTTGATCCTATATTTTGAGTTTGATCTAAGGTTAATCTTTTTACCTCAATCTTAAATAAACGAGCCTGAACATATTCCCAACTCCATCGCTTTTGTTGCTCAGCATTGTAAAGTTTTATTTCCTGCATTCCATTTATCAACTCCATCACTTTACTTTGTTCGCCACTCATTTGAGTAAAACGTTTGTAATCGAGGTCTTTTCTTCTTTTTAAAAAAAGCATAATCCAAACGAAATATAACAAACTTCCTACTAAAAAAATGGCAAATATATTAATGCTGTACCAGGCTAAAACCCCACCAAAAACTACCAGATTAAACATGGAGAACAATACATTTAAAGAAGAGGTGGTAAGCAAATTTTCAATTCGACTATGATCATTGATGCGTTGCATAATATCTCCTGTCATTTTGGTATCGAAAAAGGCAATGGGGAGATTCATCAATTTGATAAAAAAATCGGAAATTAAAGAAATGTTAATACGAGTGCTTAAATGCAACAAGATCCATCCTCGTATAATTTCAATAGTTGTTCTTCCCAAAAATAAAAAAAGTTGAGCTGCTAAAATGAGATAAATAAAATTGATGTCTTGGTTTTGAATACCTACATCAACAATACTTTGTGTTAGAAATGGAAATATTAATTGCAGTAAACTGGCAGCCAACAATCCTATGATTAATTGAACGAGAAATCTTTTATAGCGGAATAAGTATTGAAATAGAAAAGAGAATCCTTGTTTCTTCTCTAGATCATCATCCTCTCTTTGTCTCAGTTTAGGAGTTGGTTCTAATAACAAAACTATACCTTCTTGTGTTTTTTCGTTAGCATTATTTCCTATCCAACTTTTTATAAAATCTTCTTTGGTATATTCTAACAGTCCATGAGCAGGGTCGGAAATAAAAACTTTATTTTTTTGAATCTTATATACTACTACAAAATGTTGTTGATTCCAATGAGCTATACAAGGTAAAGGAGTTTCAGTAGCTAATTTATCAAAATCCATCTTTACTCCTAATGTTCTAAAGCCAATTTTTTCGGCTGCGTTGGCAAGAGTTTTAAGTGATACTCCTTCTCTAGTAGTTTCTGATAAGCTACGAAGTTTAGATAAAGAGATATTTCTACCGTAATATTTAGCAATAATGCGGAGAGATGTTGCACCACAATCCATAGCATCAGATTGTTTATAGAAAGGGAATGCCATTAGTTTACCAATTGTTTTTGTTGAGCTAATGCGGAACGATAAGTTCTCCACATAAAATCATAGACAACCATTTCGTGCATTCGATGTTTGTTCTTAAACATTCTGTTTAATAACATATGAATATAACTTGCCAATAAATCATTTAATGGCAAGTGTAATTGATTTTTTTGTTGAATAGTCAGTATTTCAGTTACTAAAGGTGAAATACTTTCTGATTTGTATTTTAACAATTCAAACAAAGGTTGTAAATCGCTTATTTCATCATTATTAACATCTAAAACTTTAGCAATGGCTTCTCGATATATTCTAAATTTTCTATCCATTTGCATTTTTAGGTTTTTATCCATATTAAACTCATGAGCGAAACCTATTTTTAGGTTTTCCATTAAATCTCTTTTTTGCTCATTGGAATAGTTAAAATCTGATAATAATTCATTCACAGCTCGTATTGCAAATAACCAGCGGATTTCTTCACCTTCATCTCCATCCATCATATCTAGCACATCAACTATACATTTACTATCGTAATAAAATATTTGTTCCCCTAAAAGGAGTGTGTTTTCGCCATATCGTTCTATTTCCCTTTGATAGGTATCTGTTTGCACTTTCCATATTAAACCGTTTTTTTCGTAGACAGCAATTGCTTTCTGAAATAAAGAGATAACTGTACCTATATTTTTTAAAGCAGTAAAATGAAAACGAATTCTTAAATGAATATCTGGATCAGCATACCGAATAAAAAACCAACTATCAATCAATTTTTGTTCAATCAACTGTTCGGTTAATGGTTTAATTATTTCGGTTAAAATTTTATCGGCTGTTTTAACTCCACAATACAATTTATAAAATAACCATTCTGAGCCTAAAGAAAAGTTGCGAATTAACTTACTCTTATCAGAAGAAATCTCTCTATGACTTATTGTTACCTCTCCGTTGCTTTCATTTCTTAAGGAATGACTTTTAATAGAATTTTTATCATCTTTAGTTTGTTTCTGTAGTAATGTTATAAATTCATTAGCATAAGCATTTCCTTCCAAATCCCTTATAATAGCAGTATCTTTATCAAATAAAAATTCTTTTAACGTTATTGCTGATTTCTTTTTAATCTCAGCAATAAACATTTTTAGACTGAATTCGTAGTGTAGGTTAATTAATAATTCGTTATCTCCATCCACCAGAAGGATTAAATCAGGTATTTGCCAATGCTCTTGCCATTTTTTAGTTGTATTTAAAATTGATTCATTTTTTTCTAACAATTCTTGAAATTGCTCTTTTTTAAGTTGCCAAGTGGCTAGAGAAACTATCACATTTTCGATTTCTACTCGTGGTAAAAATGAAAATTCAGCCTTTAAGTTACCCCAATCAAAAAATAGTCCTCCTCTTATATTTTGTAACTGTAAATCACACAAAAAATGATAAACAGGTAAAGAATTAAACGAATAATTATGTGCATTTCCTAAACGAGGCAGTATTTCTTTTTTCAACCGTTTGGAGCACAAATACAACCGATTATTTCTTACCGACAAATATAAATCATCAAGTGTTATTTGTTGCTCTACTGATAAAATTGAATTTGATAAATAGGGTATTTCATACTGTCTAAATACTGGTCGCATTAAAACATTTCCCGTTCTGTTTTCTGGTAAATGAACAATTTCAGCTAAAATAGCATCTGGTTTATTTTGCTGTTCATTTGTAGCAATTTCAAAGACTAACTCTTCTATCTTTTTATTACTGGAAGCAAATCTTCCCAATAAATTTATGGCACTTGAACCACCAACATTATTAATACTTAATAATTCTTTTCCATCTCGTTTTCCTAAGTGTTTGTACATTACTGAAAAACTGTCGGGTAAATCTTCCCAATCGGCTTTAAATTCTTTTACGTCATTAGTGTTAATTTTAATTACCTTTTGGTTATTTTGTTGTGCTTTTAAAAGCTTACGAAACAAAAAAGATTGTTTCGTATTCCATTTCAATTCTGTTTCATTATTATTGTATGGCAATATCAGATCATTTATCAAAGGATTTACATCACCAGTACTATTAGTATTTTGAGCATAACCAATGCCTGTTTCGGAGTCTAACACTTCTAGTAATGATACTTCTTTATCTTCAAAACGTTCATGAAATTTTTTTTGAAATTCGGAAAGATTAGTTTTTGTTACTTTAGAAGTAAGTTGGTTAAGTATCTGAATAGCTGTAGTCAATTGGCCTTGAATATTAATGAGGCAATCATTTTGGGAATTACAAACTTCTTTTAATATTTTAGAATAATTGGAATTGTCTTCATCTTTGGCTTCATTTTGTAGATTGAAGTATAAATCGGTTTGAAATAATTTACTTAACTCAAATGGAATATTCAATTGCTTTAAATTTTCGGCTAATTTTTCATAAACAGTAATAGCATTACCTATTTTTTTGTCTATTTGATGGAGTTGGTATTGAGTGTCTTGAAGTAGAGAGATAATGTTAACCAACTTTTTATCTGATTTCTTTTCATTAATCGAAGTTAACGTCTTAAGTATTTGCATTAGTAAATCCTCTCCTGTTACAGCAGGATCTAACTCACTTACCAACAATTGTGCTTCAATTATTTGTAACACAAATAACAAAGCTTCTTCAAGCCCGATATCATCTTCTATAATAATATTAGCCAACTGCTCTATGGTTGCACCTTGTTTTGCTTCTTGTATTATTTTTTGAATATATACAGAATTATCTACAGCACTAATTTGATGGATACGTCTATTTTCTTTATAGTAATATTCTACATAGCGTATTTTATCATTTAAGGCATAACTACTGGTGTTGGGATAAAATTTAAGATGGGGTTGTACAAATGGCAATTTTGCTAATTCTTGAGATAAAGCACATGTAAAATACATATCTAAACGGGTACTTCGTTCTATATTTATGGTATCAATGGTAATAGTCTCTGATATCTCTCCTACAATACCACACCCAGCAAACAAGCCATAAGGAGTACATCGATTGTGCATTCGTAGTGCATATTTCAATAATGAAAAGAATAATTTTTCTTCTTCAATTTTATCTGTAATCTCTCCTTTTTTCCATTTGTTGTACTCATTTAACAAATTAGGAGAAGACAAAAACAAAGCCTCTTGAAATTCCTTTTTAGAAAAAAGTAATTTCAACTCTTCTTTATTGAATGAGGTTTTCACGGGGTTAATTGGAACCCTAAAAATAATATTTGGGAAATATTGATATTTTTCTTTCAAAAATACTTTGTTTATAACAGGGGTAAGTAATTCAACTAATTAGTAAACAACTATCCCAAATGGGTTCTTTATTTGATATGGCTGACAATAAGACCAACCCTACTCCAGATAATCCAATTAAGAACCCAAAATTGCTATCTGGAAAATCTCGATATTGTTTCTCATAACCAGCCAATTCTTTTTCTCCAGAAGACATATCGATAGTTTTTTTTATCCAAAAATTTGATGCATGTTTGAATCTTTCGTCTTTACTATAATAATACATTCTATTATACAAATGAGCGGCTCCTGATGCCCCATGACATATATCTACTCCTTTTATTAAAGTATCCGATTCTTCTTTCAACAACGTATTTTTCAGACATATATCAATAGCTTCATCTCTCAAAATGGAATTATTCATTACTTGTGCAGCTTGAATCAAAGCAAAAGATATTCCTAAATCTCCATAACACCACCTTACCCCACAAGAGATATCCAAATCTCTTTCCCCTAGAATAAATGAGCCTGGGAAAACAGATTTCGTTTGATCAACATTCTTACTATTCATTATAAACCTAACTGACTCATACAACATCTCGCCTAATAAATCAGTTAGAATTCCTTTTTTTATAAGTTTAGAGAAAATTACTATTTTACTTGCCAAACCATGAGATAGCCCCAAATCGACTAATTCTTTCTCTCCATCATTCTTTATCCAATATAAACCTTTCTCGCTCTTAAAAGCTTGTTTGTTCAATTCAATTATTATTTCTTTTATATATAACTTTACATTCTCGCAATCAATCCGTTCTGTAAGATAATAAAGGTTTCCAATAGCACCATGTAAGAAATCATGATTATTAAATTTTAATTGATTTAAAGAACTTTGGTAAGCTAAGAAATCAACATCAGCTAAAAAATTTGTTACATCCAAATCTATTATTTGATTTTTAATTAAATAATCTAGCAACCAAGCATATCCTGTAATTCCTTCACAATATGTAATATTTTTCTGTGTTAGGTCTATTGAAATAAACTCTTCTATTTTTTCTTTCAATAATTCATCATATTCATTTGTTTCAAAATCGATTTTATATTGACTAATCAGAAAAACAGTTCCTGCTAGTCCACTTGAAAAAAAAGAACCTTTATTATTTCCTGTATCTGTTATAGAACTACTCAGTAATATAATCTCATTCAATTTTTCTTTTATTTGCTTTTCCAATATATCTTATAATTATATCTTAATAAAAAGAACTGAGTGATTGTTTTAACTAAAACAATCACTCAGTTCATTAAGCTCTCTTTTAGCCATTGCAATAACATGTCGCTACAAGACACGTAGGATTCCATTGTGGCCATGCTGTACAAGTAGGCTCTATACCTTGTGTGCAATTTGTTGTATTTCCACAAGTATCTGTTGCTCCTCCTTTTACATCACTCATTTGGTTATCATTTAATTTTGCAATAGTTTCTTTGTTTAAAGAAAGTTTACCATTTAATTTAATTTTTTTCATAATAATAAATATTTAATTTATAAGCTACTCATTTTAACGAGGAGTTGCTTTTTGTAAACTCGGTTACATAGTTTGGCCAATCATGCTAACGTAACCAAAGTTATTTTCCTTCCGTGTAAAAAAAGATACGGAAGAAAAAAACATATTATTATTTTGAATACCACCATAAATTCTCTTTATTTCATCCTCTTCTAATTCAGAAAAAACTATTTCTAACTTAAAGTCAAATTCATTTAAATATTTAAAACACTTCGTTTGTCTTGAATATTTTACTACTGCTCCCATATTCTCTAAATCTGAAATATACCCATAAAAACATTTCCTAGATATATTTAGTTTATCAGCAAATTCATCAATAGAACCTTTCTCTTGACGTTTAATTTTAGCATGTAATCGTTTAAGTATATTAATTTTCTCTAGACAACTCATCTGCAATATTTTTATTTGATTTATTCAGTTTAAGATTTGTGTTTCCAATCTTTTTTAAATATAAAGAGAAAAATAATAATATATTAGAACTAAAAGTTCTATATTAGTACTTTAAATTTTATTATACTATTTTTTATATGCAAACTCATTTAGGCAATAAACTAAGGAGACTAAGACTACTCAGGGATTATTCTCAAGAATATATGGCCATTGAACTAGATATTAGTCAAAGAGCCTACTCGAAAATAGAACTTAATCAAACAAAATTATCGTTAGAAAAAGCCATTAAAATTTCCAAAATATTTGAGATGAGCACTTGGGAATTATTATCTATAGATGAGCAAGTTTTTTTTAAAACAATCAAAGAATTTGAAAATAAGGACCCTGTTTATACATTAAAAATATTTATCGAAAAATATGATAATAGAATTAAAGCTTTAGAAAATGAAATAGAACATCTAAAAAACAAAAAAGAGATTTAAAAAATACTCTGTTTATGACATAATTATCTATAAGATATTATAAGGCTGGAATTTTTAATAAAATATGATAATCTAATACTATGAAAATTAAAAAGCCCTCGTTAAAATAACGAGGGCTTTAAATTATAAACCCATGGTTTAAACCGTGGGCTTAATATTATCTGTTTACAGAAACTTTAAAAGTATCTTTTGATCCATCAGCAAATGTTAAGTTGAAAACATAGGCACCATTAGCAATAGAAGCAACGTTAACTTTTAACGGTTCATTACCAATAGTTTGGTTTTCAGAAATAACTAATTTACCGGCTAAATCGTAAATCTCTACCCTAACATTACCAACAATACCTTTACGAACTGGTACAGTTAACATATTTACTGCAGGATTTGGATATGGAGCTAATGCATGATTAACTGCAACACTAGTATTTACGCTTGTATTAATATCAAAAACTGCAGAAATAGCAGGAGTTAAATCCCAACCAAAACCATCTCGATACCAAGTTGCAGATCCACCATTTGGAAGTGTTTTAAGTGGGCATATTGGTTGTAAGTAATTGTTAATAGTTGCCGTATAATCTATTCTAGCATCATAACCAATTCTTACTGAATCACTAGCGGTATAAACACAGAACAAATATCTTTGATTATTCGTTAATACTGGAGGTACAACATCAAAAGGAACATAAATATTTTGACCTTCTAAGTTGCCATTAGATGCATAATCATAAAAATATGTACCACTTGCAAGTTGAGAAACATTCCAAAATGCCAATGCAGTATCATTCATATCAACAAATACATTATTCCACTGATACAATCTTACCTCTACTACTTCAAAATCAATATCATAACCAGCTGGTGTAGCAGAAAATGTCATACCGACAGCACTACCATTTCTAGAACCAACATTAGCATCTCTGAACACGATACAAGCTTCCCAATCATCAAGTAGAGTAGTAGATTCATTAGGAGAAACATTAGAAGATGTTATTGGATTAGCTGCTACATCTGTTCTAGATTTAGCATATACATCACCGTTAGTAGTAGGTGCATTATTTAGATTATAACTATATGTATATACGTTATCAGTAGGTTCATCATCTGCACCAGCAAGGTTTAAGGTATAAGTTACTGTATAAGTACCTACACCCAAAGTAGCAGGAGCAAAAGTACCTAAATCAAAATATTGAGTATCAACCACAATACCAGCAGGAGCAGCAAAGTTTAAAGGAGCTGAAGTATTGCTATAAACTGAAGAACCAGCAAAATCAATGTTAACAGAGGCTGTAACACCAGTTTGTGCATTAGTACCATAGTTAAATGCCCAGAAACCTAAATCAACAGGGTATTCAGCACCGGTTGTAGCTAAATCCTGAGGTTTTGCCAATTCATTTGGCATTACGATATCAGCAATACTTGAGCCCATATCGTTTGAATAAATAACTACTTTAGAACCAATAAATGCAGTTACTGTACAAGCACCACACGATTCGATAGCAAGTCTAAGGTCATCACCAGCTATACGACCAATTTGTACAACAGGAATATTAACTTGAGTACCATAAGCACCACCAGCCATTCCAACAGCATCACCTGTATGGTTAATAATGATAACAGCTACAGCACCTCTTTTGTAAGCTTTGTATCCAAACTCACAAGAGCCACGATAAATAACAGCAATTTTACCTGTTAAATCTTGGCTTGCATTACCTGCTGTATCGCAACCTAAATAACCCATTGGCACACCAACCAATGGAGGCACACCAATACCAGTAACCATACCTGGAGTACCATCGTCAATAAATTCTAAACAGCCTGAAACTGCATTAGCCCCTAAAAAGATGTTTGGCTCATTCCATCCTGCATCAGAACCATCAAGTTCACCTGCATATTCGTAAGGGTAATTCCCTTCTAACCCTGTATTACAAGGCACCGAGGTTAAGCTAACAATTACCTGAGAAAAACTCATGGTAGAAGCTAAAACTAACCCCATAAATAAAGTAATTTTTTTCATTTTTAAATTTTTTAGTTAGTAATATAATTTAGTTGTTTGGTCAAAACTACAAATTAATTTTTTATAAAAAAAACTCATTCTTAAAAAATATCTATCCCGTTCAATTAACGGTCAATTTTTAGGATTTCAAGGTAAGAATTGATGTGATAATTACATAATTAGGTAATGTGATAATTAGGTAGTTTAAAATTGCGAACATTATTTGGTGTAACATTGTGGCATACGGTTTGATTTTGTTAACTTAGTAAACTATTAAACACTTTTATGAAAATTCAGAAAAAAATCATAGTCCTTTTATTAATTACAAGTGCATTGATGGCTTGTACTAAAGACGATGAAAAAAATGATACTCCAGGAAGCGATCCTAGAAGTATTGTAATAGGGAATTGGATTTGTAATGAAGAATCAGAAGTTTTTCTCTCTACCACCTATCCAGTAGTAATTTTTGCCCATAGCACTGTAGCTAACAGAGTTGTAGTGAGTAATTTCTATAATTTAGGGGCTCAACAAAGTAATTGTCAAATGGAAATAAGTGGTACTAGCTTTACCATATTTCAACAAAATATATCTGGTTATGATATTGTAGGTTCAGGGATTTTAGAAAGTAGTTCAACCATGAAATTATCATATACTACCAATGATGGTGCTGGCATTGACAGTGTTACTGCTGTTTATACAAAAACTAATTAGTTATTAGTTTCTAGTTTTGAGTTTCCTGTTGCTGTAGACAGACTTTTGATGAATTCTCTATCTTAATTTTGCACCAAGTTCTTTTGAAAAAGAACCCATTAATTTTTCAATTATTTTATCTACTTGAATATCGGTCAATGTTTTTTCGTTATCCTGAAAAACAAAACTAAGGGCATACGATTTTTTACCTTCTTCGAGGTTTTTACCTTCATAAACATCAAACAAATTAACTTGTTTTAATAGTTTTCGTTCACTTTTAAGAGCCAATTCTTCTAATTGTTTATAGTTTATATTATTATCTATTAGCAAAGCTAAATCTCTACGAACAGATGGAAATTTTGAAATTTCTTTGTATTGTACTTTTACTTTTGCCGCTTGTTTTATAAACACGTCTAAATTTATTTGAGCATAAAAAACCTCGTTGGTAATGTCGAATTGTTTTTGAATTTTATTGGAAACTTTTCCTATTTGAATCAATTCTTTTTCATTTAATACATACGAAAGTTGATAATCGTATAATTCACTGTTATTTTGGTTAAAAACAAAGTTAAAATTATCCATTCCAACCCCGATAGCTATCGGGGCTAAAATGAAAGTAATATATCCTTTAAGGTGATAAAAATTGGTTGGTGTTTTACTTGTATTCCAATTTTCTTGCATTGAATTACCTGTAACTATCAAACTTAAGAATGTTGATTCTTCAAATTTACTTTCTTTTTTCAAGTAAGTTTTTCCTATTTCAAACAGTTTTAAATTAGGCGATTTTCTGTTTTGATTGTAAACCACCGTTTCTAAACCATTAAAAAGTAAGGTTTGACGCATTACATCCAACTCATTACTCAATGGGTTTAATAACCTAACTAAGGTTTCTTTTTCTTTATAATAAGATGATTTAGTTAACGAATTAGAAAGTATTTCGTTAAATCCTTGACTCACCAATGAATCACTTAACGTGTTAATGATTTTAACTGCGTCAATAGTTTGGCGATACACCAACGCTGAACTCATTAATGATGGTAGCTCAATGTTGTTGTATCCGTAAATCCGTAATACTTCTTCAATAACATCAATTTCTCTACTTACATCTGCTTTAAACGGTGGAACTAAAAGTGTTAAGATTCCATTATTTTCGTTAATAATTTCAATCTCCAATGAAAGGATAATTTTTTTAATGATTACTTCATCTATTTTTTGTCCGATAATTTTATGGCAATTTTCGAATGAAAAATCGATTTTAGCAGGTTCTATTTTGGTTGGATAAACGTCCATAATTTCTGAAGATACTTTTCCACCTGAAATTTCTTGCATTAAGAGTATGGCTCGTTTTAAGGCATAAATAGTAATGTTTGGGTCTGCTCCTCTTTCGTATCTGAAAGACGCATCGGTATTTAATCCATGATGTTTTGCTGTTTTTCGGACTGAAACAGGATGAAAATATGCACTTTCTAAAAAAATATTTTTTGTTAAATGAGTAACACCCGACTTAGCACCACCAAAAACCCCAGCAATACACATGGCATCTTTTTCGTTACAAATCATTAAATCGTTTGACGAAAGTGTTCTTTCCTTATCATCAAGCGTTGTAAATTTTGATTTATCGACTAAGGTTTTAACAATAACTTTTTTCCCTAAAATTTTATCAGCATCAAAAGCGTGTAATGGCTGTCCTGTTTCGTGCAAAACAAAATTAGTTACATCAACAATATTATTAATTGGTTTTAACCCAATCGTCAACAATCTATTTTTTAACCAATCAGGAGATTCTTTTACCTCAATTCCAGACAATGTAACACCAGAATATCTTGGACATTTTTCTTCATCCAAAACTTCCACTTTAATGGATAATTTGTTGTTGTCTATTTTAAATTTATCTACACTTGGTCTGATAATAGTTGTTGGTGTTTTTAAATTCAATGTTGCCGCCAAATCCCTTGCAACACCAATATGACTGGTAGCATCCGATCTGTTTGGAGTCAATCCTATTTCAAAAACAAAATCATCTTCAATATTAAAATATGCTGCCGCAGGAGTTCCAATTTTTGCAAGAACATCTAACACCATTATTCCATCATGTGAAGTTCCCAGTCCAATTTCATCTTCAGCACAAATCATACCTTCAGAAACTTCTCCTCTGATTTTTGATTTTTTAATTTGAAAACTTTCCTCTCCGCTGTAAAGCGTTGTTCCAACCATTGCAACTACCACTTTTTGGCCTACCTCAACATTTGCAGCTCCACAAACAATCTGCAATGGAGCTTCTCCTCCAACATTAACAGTGGTTACATTTAATCTATCAGCATCGGGGTGTTTACTTTTGGTTAATACTTCACCTATTACTAATCCCTCTAGCCCACCTTTTACAGTTTGTATTTTTTCATATCCTTCAACTTCCAAACCTGTATCAGTAAGTAGTTTAGCAACTTCATCAGGCTGTAAATCTGTTTTAATATAATTTTTTAACCAACTGTAAGAAATCTTCATCGTTATTGTATGTGTAATTTAAAATCCAAAAGTAGTAATTTTTGATTTACGATTTTGGATTTACGACTTACGATTTGAAGACTGAGAATTGTGGATTGACCCCGATAGCTATCGGGGGTAAACTGCAAAATGCAAACTATCTCTTTTTCTCTAATGAAGGTTTGGATTTTTTAACTTTCCGTTTTTTCTTTTCTGGGTCTTCGTGAAAAAAATATCTAACATCAACAGTAATATAATTCCCTGATAAGTTTAAAATTATTCTTTCATCTCTTTTGTTTCCGTTATACCAAATAATTTCTTGTGCCATGTGAGAAAATGGGCGATGGTATGATGCTCCTAAATAGAAATACCCGCTTTTTTCAGTTCTGTATTCCCAACCAATATTTACAATTAAACTTGGTCTAATCCAATTATACATTAAAACATCATTTTGAAAATTTGGGCTGAAGGTGTATAAATCGGAAGGGTAAATGTCAAAAGCAAAACCTCCAGCAACATTCATATAAATATACTCCGTTAATCTAATGTAAACCAATAACGATAATGGTATTTCATAATTCACCAATTTAAAATGAGTTGTTTCTTTAAAATTCAAATCTTGGTCATTTATACCTAGTTCAAATTTTCGTGTCAAATAATTAATTCCTGATTCTAAAGATAAATTTTTGGTTAATCCTTTTCTGATGACCATACCAAAACTCAAACCCATTTGAGGTGTTACACTAAATAGTACATTATCCTGTATGATTTCTTGTTTGCCAGTATTAAAAAGTTCGCTTGGAATAATTGGTTTAAATTGTATTCCAAATGTGGTAACTCGTTCTTGTGCAAAAAAAAGTTGAGAACAAACTACTAAAAGAAAGCATAAAATGAGTTTTAATCTCATGTTGATTTTTTGATAATTACAAAACTAAATCTTTTAAATGAATTTATACCGCTACTGTTTGAATTTACAAAAATAAAGTGGCGGTATAACTGGTTCTAAGTAGCTTTGCTATTGCAAACCCACTAAGAATCAGTATAAAATTAGAAAATTACATCGTCAATTAGGAATGTTTGTGCGTATTATATTTTTATGTAACTTTATCCTTACAATCTTCATTACATGAAACTTATTTCAAAAGGGTGTATTTTATTGGTTTTTTTTACATTATCTTCTGTTCAACAAACTAAGGCACAGAATTATAATAATTTCTACGGAAGTATTGTAAATAATTGTTCCTTTGATTCTCTTCAAAACAATATTTTAGATTTTGCAACTTTTGGAGTAAAAGAAGTAGGAACTGCTGCAAATGCAAACGCATTAAACTGGTTAATCAATAAATATAGTTCATTTGGTTATACTGATATTGTAATTGATACTTTTACTTATTCTGGCGATTTTGCATATAATCTAATTGTTACAAAAACAGGTTCAGTTTACCCAAATCGGTATGTAATTATTGATGGGCATTACGACACAAAAAATGGTCAAGGTGCCAACGATAATGGCAGTGGAATTAGTATGATTTTAGAAACTGCCCGTTTATTAAAAGATATTGATACCGAATTTTCTGTAAAATTTATCAATTTTAGTGCAGAAGAAGTTGGTTTAGTTGGAAGTTCCCATTACGTAAGCAATGTAGTTGTACCACAAAACTTGGATATAAAAATTTTGTTAAATATAGATGAAGTTGGAGGTGTTAATGGCGATGTAAATAACACTATTGTTTGTGAACGTGATGAAAATAATATCCCTTCAACAAACAATGTAACCTCAGCAAACTATACGGATACTTTATCAAGATGTATGCAACTTTACTCCAATTTATTCACAACCATATCGTATGCTTATTCTTCCGATTACATGCCTTTTCAAAGTGCTGGAGAAATTATTACCGGATTATTCGAGGAGAACCAATCACCCTATCCACATACAGTTAATGATGTATTTTCAAATTTAGACATGAATTATGTTTTTGAAGTTGCAAAAGGAACTGTTGGAGCATCTTTGTATTATGCTGTAGCTCTTGATTCAGCAAATTCAATAAATGAGTTGAACCAAAATAATTTTGTGCTTTATCCAAATCCTGCAAGTGGTTTTATTACCATTGCATTTGGTCAAGAAAAAAATATAAAAGGAAATTTTAAAATCGTTAACCTTTTAGGAAAAGTAGTTTATGAAAACAAAATTCATGAAACTAAAACAATAATTGACATCAACCATTTTGCTTCTGGTATTTATTATTTAATTATTGAGTTAGATGGCTTAAATCAAACTCAGAAATTTATGGTGAAGTAAAAAATTACTTCTCCTCTTCCTCATTAACTTTAATTACTTTTTCTGGAGTTTCGTTTTTCTCTAATTTTTCGTTTCGTTTAGCACGTTGCATGGCATTTTCCTTTGCATCTGTATCCCATCGGTATTCCCTTTGCTTAAATAATTCAAATTTAGAAGGTTGAACTTTTGCTGGCCAGTTGTTATTGTTTAAATCAACATCGGCAGTTTCTATCCAAGGGTCTAAATCAAGACTTGTAACTTCTTTATCGAAAAAGAAAATTTTGCTGACTTGTTTATCATTTTGCACCCAGATTTCTGCTGGAATTCTAATTACTTGAGTAGAACCATCTTTAAAGGTAAAATTCAAAATTAAAGGCATAACTAATCCTCCTACATTTTCGAAAGTTACATTGTAGTAATTGTATTTTGAATTTAACAACTCCAACTCTTTAGCATCAAATTTCTTGATATAATTTTCATACTCTTTTTTATCTAACAACGAAACTTCAAATGGATCGTAGGTATCATAAAAGTCATTTATTGAAGGATCTTTTTCATCATAGGTTTGAGTTATTTCTGTTTTGTTTCTTATTTCACCGATGTGTTTTGTATGTTGATTTTCTATTTCTTTTTCAAAAACTTTTTCAACTTCAGGATTTTTTGAATCTACTTTAAACCAATCTACATTTTTTATTGCCATATCAACATGCTCAGTACCATAAAACCAACCTCTCCAAAACCAATCTAAATCAACTCCAGAAGCATCTTCCATGGTTCTAAAAAAATCCTCAGGCGAAGGATGTTTAAATTTCCAACGTTCGGCATACGTTTTAAAAGCAAAATCAAACAATTCTCTGCCCATTACCGTTTCACGCAAAATATTTAAAGCAGCAGCAGGTTTTCCGTAGGCGTTATTTCCAAATTGAAGAATGGATTCGGAGTTGGTCATAATTGGTGATATATTTTGTTTATCACCTTTCATGTAATCTACAATTTTATCTGCTGGGCCTCTTCTTGAAGGGTAACCTCTCTCCCACTCTTGCTCACATAAATATTGGGTAAATGTATTTAACCCTTCATCCATCCAAGTCCATTGGCGTTCATCTGAATTAATAATCATTGGAAAAAAGTTATGCCCAACTTCATGAATAATAACTCCAATCATAGCATATTTTGTCCGTTCCGAATAGGTTCCGTCTTCACTTGGTCGCCCACCATTAAAACAAATCATGGGGTATTCCATACCAATATTTTTAGTATGAACCGAAATTGCCACAGGATAAGGATAATCTACTGTATGTTTTGAATAAGAGGTAATGGTGTGAGCAACCACTTTTGTACTAAATCTTTCCCACAACGGATTTCCTTCTTTAGGATAATAGCTCATGGCTAACGTTTTTTTACCATTGTACTCAACAGCCATAGCATCCCAGATAAATTTACGGGAAGTGGCAAAAGCAAAATCCCTTACATTAGTTGCTGAAAAACTCCAAGTTTTTTTTGTAGCTGATTTATTTTTTTCAGCATCTTCCGCTTCTTTTTGAGTTACAATAATAATAGGTTGTTTTAGTTCGATTTGTGCTTTTGCGAATCTATTTCGTTGTTCGGTTGTTAAAACAGTTGAGGCATTAGTTAAACTTCCTGTTGCACCAACAATGTGGTCGGCAGGAACCGTAATGTTTACTTTATAATCGCCAAAAGGCAAAGTGAATTCGCCTGTTCCTAAAAATTGTTTGTGTTGCCATCCTTCTACTTCGTTGTAAACTGCCATTCGGGGGTAGAATTGAGCAATGGTATATAAATAGTTTTTGTCTTTTTCGAAATACTCGTAACCTGCACGACCCCCAATTTCATCGCGGTTATTGATGTTGTACCACCATTTAATTTTAAATGAAAATGTAGCTCCCGGATTTAATGGAGTAGCCAAATCCACACGCATCATTGTTTTGTTAATGGTATATTTTAGATCCTTACCAGCTGCATCTTTAACATGTTCTAATTTAAAACCACCATCAAAATTGTTATGTAATCTGGCTAAATCGTAAAAACTAACTTTTTCATCAATTTTATACGTATCAATCAGCTTCGAATCAGAATCTTTAGCACGCATATTTTGGTCGAGCTGAATCCACAAATAAGTCAATTTATCGGGGGAATTATTTTTATATGTAATCGTTTCAACTCCTTTAATTAACTGTTTTTCATCGTCCAATTCTATATCAATTACATAATCGGCTTTTTGCTGGTAATACTGATGTCCGGGGGCACCCGAAGCAGTACGATAAACATTTGGAGTTGCAAATTCTTCTTTGAGTTGTTTAAATTTATCAACTCTAGATGTTTGTTGAGCGTATATTGAACTAACAATAATTATAAATATGGTAAGTAGGTATATTTTTCTCATAAGAATTTAAAGTAGTTATAAGTTAATTTTGTTATGAATTATTTCTCTGTTAAATGAAATACTGTGTTTTTCGTTATTAATTTTTAAGTGTAAAATATTTTCTTGAGCCGAAAATACCTCAGTTAAAAGTGTGTTTTTTATTTCGATGTTTTGAATATTCTCCACTTTTTCAGATTCGAGGTAACAGAATATAAAATCATCATTTCCGACTTCTTTGCCTATCATTTTTAAAATGAGGTTTTTATCATTACAATTTATTGAAAAATGATTATTAATGTACTTTAAAAGATACTCATTAGCATTAGTCAATTCTTGTTTAGTGCCTAAATTTAGTTCAGGTATTCCCGATATTTCTAATGCTTTTTCTAAATCGTGACCAATAAATTTTATGGTAAATTGAAAGGTATTTTCAGTTTTCTTATATTCTCCTTCGGTTACTGTAACAAAAAATTCGTGGTAAGAAAATGCCATAGTTATAGCCAACACAATAAATACGACAATATTTTTCATTTTAGATAATAAAAGAACACGAAGTTAAGGATTTACTCTCAGATTCCTATCTTTAAATTAATTTAAAAATGACAATGCTTTTGCAATTGCAGCATCTAATCCTGCCAGATTATTTCCACCTGCTGTAGCATAAAAAGGTTGTCCACCACCGCCACCTTGCATTTCTTTAGCAGCCTCACGAACAATATTTCCAGCATGTAAATTTTTATCTTTCAATAAGTTATCCGACAAAGCAACGATTAAGTTTGGTTTACCGTTTACTTCTGCTCCAAGTACTAAATATAAATTCTCGATTTGAGCCTTCAATTGGAATGCTAAATCTTTAATAGCTGCGGCATCTTTTAAACTAATTTTTTGAGCAATAACATTAATTCCATTTCTAACTTCAACTTTAGTCAATAATTTTTCTTTGATAATTTTAGCTTGTTCTTTTGCTTGACCTTCGTCTTGTTTTTGAAATTGTTTTTTAAGCAAATTTAATTCATCGATAATTGAATTATCGAGTTTAATTTTTGAAAAATCGGTTATCGCATTATTAATTGCTTCAATATCGAAGTTTCCAATCGTATTCTCAATTAATAATTCTTTTATTTCAACATTTGAAGCAAACTTGTATTCGAACAAAAATTCATTTTCAATTTTAGTTATTCTTGAATATAATTCTTTAGAAATAATTCCTCTGTCAAAAAGCCCTCTATTTTTTCTAATTATTTCTATTTTATCTTTCAACCACAGACCTGCCCCCTCATTAGTCAATGCTTCAATCCTTCTAATACCAGCTGCAACCGAACCTTCCGATTTTATTTTAAATAATTTTATTTCTTTGGTATTTGTAACATGAATTCCTCCACACAACTCTTTCGACTCGCCAAACTGAATCATACGAACCACTTCTCCATATTTTTCGCCAAACAACATCATCGCACCTTTTTCTTGTGCTTCAGCAATTGGAATAGCTCTGTGTTCTTGTAATTTAAAATCTTCTTGAATTCTTTTATTAACAATTTCTTCAATTTTTCGGAGTTGCTCGTCGCTCACTTTTTCGAAATGCGAAAAATCGAAACGCAAATAATCAGCATTTACTAACGAACCTTTTTGTTCAACATGAGTTCCCAATACTTCACGCAAAGCTTGATGCAACAGGTGTGTTGCTGAGTGATTACAAGTTGTTTGTTTTCTTTTTTTGACACTCACTTGTGCTTTAAAAAAGTTTTTTGGGTTTTTTGGCAATCTTGTAGAAAAATGAACAATAAGACTATTCTCCTTCTTTGTATCAACTATTCTTGTCATTTTATCTTCTGATTTAATATACCCATAATCGCCTATTTGACCTCCCCCTTCTGGATAAAATGGTGTTTTATTAAAAACCAATTGGTACATTTCTTTTCCTTTCGCATTTACTTTACGGTATTTAGTAATACTCACTTCTGCTTCTAATTTATCATAGCCAACAAAATTGGTCAATTCATCATCTCTTAACACCACCCAATCGCCAGTTTCTATTTTTGTTGCAGCTCTCGAACGGTCTTTTTGTTGTTGCAATTCGGCATCAAATGCTTTCATGTCCACTTTAAAACCATTTTCGGTAGCCATTAATTCGGTTAAATCAATCGGAAAACCAAACGTATCGTACAATTCAAAAGCAAATTTTCCGTCAACTACTTTATTTTTTGCCGAAGCTACATAATTTTCGAAACGTGAAATACCTTTTTCTAATGTTCTAAAAAAAGACTCTTCTTCTTCTTTAATTACTTTGCCAATCAATTCTTGCTGAGATTTTAATTCAGGGAAAAAATCTCCCATTTGATTTACCAAAACAGGAACCAATTGATGAATAAAAGCTTGTTTTTGATTTAAAAAACTGTATCCGTAACGAATTGCCCTACGCAAAATTCTACGAATAACATATCCTGCACCCGTATTCGAAGGCCGTTGCCCATCGGCAATTGAAAAAGAAACAGCACGAACGTGGTCGCTGATTACTCTTACAGCAATATCTTGTTTGGTGTTGGAATAGTTGTATGTAATACCAGAAATTTGACTGATTTTTTGAATAAACGGAGTAAAAACATCGGTATCGTAATTCGATTTTGTACCTTGTAAAACCATTGCCAATCGTTCAAAACCCATTCCTGTATCAACATGTTGAGCTGGTAATTTTTGTAATTCGCCCGAAGCCAATCGGTTAAACTCCATAAATACCAAGTTCCAAATTTCAATCACTTGAGGATGATCGTTGTTTACCAACTCTCTTCCAGGTATTTTAGCTTTTTCTTCTTCAGAACGTATGTCCACATGAATTTCGGAACAAGGGCCACAAGGACCAGTATCGCCCATTTCCCAGAAATTATCTTTTTTATTGCATTTTAAAATTTTATCTTCGGTTAAACCATTTTTTACCAATAGATTTTTCCAAAGGTTATAAGCTTCTTCGTCCCATGTTAAACCATCTTTTTTATCACCTTCAAAAACGGTAAAATACAAGTTGTTTTTATCAATTTTGTACACCTCCACCAACAGTTCCCATGCCCACTCTATGGCTTCTTTTTTAAAATAATCGCCAAAACTCCAGTTACCCAACATCTCAAACATGGTATGATGGTAAGTGTCCACTCCAACTTCTTCTAAATCGTTATGTTTTCCAGAAACACGCAAACATTTTTGAGTATCGGCAATTCTTTTGTATTTTATTTCGGCATTTCCCAAAAACAAATCTTTAAACTGATTCATGCCCGCATTGGTAAACATCAACGTTGGATCATTCTTAACAACCATAGGTGCCGAAGCCACAATTTGATGTTGTTTTTGTTTGAAAAAATCGAGAAAAGTTTGACGAATATCTTTTGATAACATGGGTGTTAAATTTTGTTAAATAACCGTTAACGGATAAATGCTAAGTTTTTTACTAATGATAAATGACTAAATTAGCGTCCAAAATTAATATAAATCTTAACATGTCTAAAGTTAAGTTCAGATATAATTCACATACGTTAAACTACGATAAGATTGAGGTTCGATTTATTGACCGCCTTAAGCGAGTGCTATGGTTTTTAGGCACCGGTTTAGTTTTTGGAGTTATTATTTGGGGGTTAACTTATACTTACTTCGATAGTCCGAAAGAAAAACAACTGAAACAACAAAATGCATTTTTAGAATCTCAATACGAATTATTGAACAAAAAATTAGATGATATTTCGATGGTTTTAAATGATGTACAACATAGAGATGATAATATTTACCGTGTAATTTTTGAAGCAGAGCCTATTCCTATCGAAATTCGTCAAGCCGGTTTTGGAGGGGTGAATCGTTACGATAAACTAGAAGGTTATAACAATTCTGAATTGATTATTGGTGCTGCCAAAAGAATTGATCAACTTTCAAAACAAATTTATATTCAGTCGAAATCATTTGACGAAGTTTTTCAAATGGCAAAAAAGAAAGAACTGATGATGGCGGCTATTCCTGCCATACAGCCAGTTCAAAATAGAGATTTAACCCGAATGGCAAGTGGTTTTGGAATGAGAATGCACCCTATTTTAAAATACAAAAAATTTCATGCTGGGATGGATTTTACAGCTCCTGTGGGAACTCCAATTTATGCTACCGGAAAAGGCGTTGTAATTCAAGCTGATGCTGAATCGAGCGGGTATGGATTACATGTTAAAATTAGTCACGGTTATGGTTATGTTACCGTTTATGCACACATGAGTAGAACTAAAGCTCGTGTAGGTGAAAAAGTAAATCGGGGAGACATTATCGGTTATGTTGGTAATTCTGGTTTATCATCCGGACCTCATTGTCATTATGAAGTTATAAAAAACGAAGAACCTTTAAATCCTGTTAACTTCTATTTTAATGACTTAACGCCTGCTGAGTACGATAAAATGTTAGAATTATCTAACACACCACTTCAATCGTTAGATTAATGATAAAGTACAATCCCAGACTTTGGTTTAAACATATTTTTAACTTATACAAAAGTGATACGTTAAGAATTTTAATGCCAGAAATTATTATTGTGGCTATTTATACTTGGTTTTTAAACTATGCCATCAATCACTTTTTTCCTGAATTTAATGTGACTCTGTTTAAAAATGCTTTTGCCATACACACCTTAATTGGTTTTGTAATGGGTTTATTACTCGTTTTTAGAACCAATACTGCTTATGAAAGATGGTGGGAAGGAAGAAAAATGTGGGGTTCGTTAGTAAATAACACTAGACATTTAGCTATAAAAACCCAGTATTTGCTTGAGTCGGGTAATGAAAAAGACGAATTTATTGCTTTAATTAAAGCTTTTCCATTTGTTTTAAAAAACCATTTACGCGATAACAGTAATATTGATGAATTAGTTCTTAGTGATAACGAAAAAAAGAAATTACTTCAATACATTCATTTACCAAATGGATTAATTAGTTTGATGTACGAGAAGGTTTCTAAATGGAAAAAAGATAAAATAATTTCTGATGTAGATGTGTTATTATTTGACCAAGAAATAAAGAGTTTTTCGGATATTATGGGAGCTTGCGAACGAATAAAAAATACGCCTATTCCTTTTTCTTATACACTTTTTATTAAAAAATTCATTTTTATTTACATTCTTACTTTACCACTAGGTTTTATACCAGATTTTGGCTATTGGACGATTGCAATAAGCACTTTTGTGTTTTATGTTTTTGTTTCGATAGAGTTAATTGCCGAAGAAATTGAAGATCCTTTCGGGCTTGATGATAACGATTTACCAATTGACGAATTGAGTGCTAAGATCTTTGATAATATTGCTGAAATTCAGAAAAACAATTAAAGTTTTACTCTCTGGTTTTACTTTTTAACGAAAGTTTTTGCCCAACTTGAGGTTCAGTTCCAATAACCATGTTGTTTTTCTTGTACAATTTGCTCAGTTTTACACCATAGTATTGCGAAATTCCACGCATAGACTCTCCATTTTTAACTACATGATATTCTTCAGCAGCTTTATTTTTTTTTGGTTGCAAATAAACAATTTCACCTTCTTTGAGTTTATCATTTTTGTTTAAATCGTTGTAGTTTAAAACCTGCCTAATGTTCATATCAAAATCTTTGGCTATTGAAACAACATCATCTCCTTTATTTACAACAGTATATTTTATTTTGTTGTGTAATTTAACTACACGTTTATTATAATTTGCTGCTAATTGCGATGATGATTTATTTTTCTCGATAGTTTTAGAAGGCACTTTTGCGTAGTTATCATACTTATTCAGTTCATGCTTCTCAATTAAACCAATCAATAAATCTGCGTATTTTGGATTGGTAGCATAACCAGCTGCTTTTAATCCTTTTGCCCAACCTTCATAATCGGTAATTTTTAATTCAAACAAAGCAGCATATCTGCTTCTAGTAGTTAAAAATTCGGAGTGATCTTTAAAAGATTCATATGCTGTCTGATATTTTCTAAAACATTCATTTTTTTCGTCATCATCCATAATAAATGTTTCTCCATTCCAAGTATTGTGGCATTTAATTCCAAAATGATTGTTGGCATACAACGCTAAAGGGCTGTTTCCATCACCCGATTCTAAAATACCTTGAGCCAAAGTTATACTTGCTGGAACACCCGAATGATGCATTTCTTTAATGGCATCGCCTTTATATTTTTCGATGTATTCCGAACGTGTAATTCGTCGTTCTGCAGGCTGTGCTAACAGCTCAAAAGAAACAACTAATAATAGAATTGATATGAGAAGACGATAAATCATATTGAACAAAAATACAGCCGAACAGGTTTGGATTATACGCTTTCAAAAAAAAATATTAACAAATGAATCTTAACTTGTTGGAAGCCCAAGTTCATTTAACCGCAGAGAACACTGAGTTTTACGCAGAGAACCGCAAAGTTTTTTTGTTTCCAGCTTCGGTCTTCCGTCTTCTGACTTCTAACTATTTTAGTATAATTTAATCCCTAATCGTTCTTCAAAACCTGTATTTCCTTGTAAACCACCAGTATGTACCACTACAATTTTTTTGCCATTCAATTGATTCGTCGTTTTTATCAATTGAAAAATACCAAACATCATTTTTCCAGTATAAACTAAATCGAGCGGAATGTTGTGTTTTAACTTAAAGTCATTTACAAAATCAACCAATTCTTGATTTATTTTTCCATACCCTCCAAAATGATAATCGGTGTTGAAACTCCAGTTGTTGTTTTCAATTGTTGCATCAAATTTTATGGAATACTCGTTCAACAACCGTTGAATATCATTGACCAAAAACCCTCCTCCTTTTAATGCCGGGAAGCCAATAATTGTTTTCGAATTGTCCAACGAAGCAATAATTCCGGTTATGGTTCCTCCTGTTCCACAAGCACACGTAATTACATCAAAATCAACATTAATGTTATTTTTTATTTCGATACAACCTTTAACTGCAAAAACATTGGAGCCACCTTCTGGGACAAGATAAAAATCGCCAAACTCAACTCTAAATTCTGCCAAAAAGTTGGAATTGTATTTATCTTCCCGATAAAAATTCCGTGAAACATACTTGAATTTCATTCCATTATTGGCTGCCGATTGTAAAGTACTGTTTAAGGGCAAGGTTTCTTCTCCCCGAATAATCCCTATTGTCTCTATTCCAAAACTTCTTCCTGCTGCTGCCGTAGCTGCAATGTGATTGGAGTACGCACCTCCATAAGTAACTATTTTATTTAACCCTTGATTTTTGGCTTCCCGAAGGTTGTATTTTAACTTCCGCCACTTGTTGCCCGAAATTTCAGGATGAATCAAATCTTCACGCAACACATAAAGCTGAATGTTTTTTTCTGTCAAGAAATCTTCAAAAATCTCTATTAAAGGGATGTTATTTTCGTTAATAGTTGACATTATCGTCAAAATTAATGAAGAAACTTAAACCATCCTAGACAAGTCTTGTTTCTTCACAAATTCATCACTCTATCTAACTCTACTATTATTAACGATTTCTCTGCATTAAATTTTGATAAAAACCCATCGGCTCCTGATGCCATCATTTTGTCAATAGTAGTAATATAATCTAGAGCAGAAAATCCAATCACTTTAATATCAGGAGAATATTGTTTAACTAGTTTTGTTGCTTCGTATCCATCCATAAGTTTCATGTTAATATCCATGAAAATAACATCTACTTGATGGTGCTTAATAAATGGTATTACTTCAACTCCATCAGAACATTCTCCGACAACATTAACATGAGCTATTTTACTCAACAAGTGTATAAAAGATTTTCTTATTATAACATTATCATCTACTAAAAGAACTCTTATATATTCCATAATGAACCTGATAACATTATTGTTATCAAATATACAAAAAATTATCCAAAAGACAATTAATGTATCGTTTAGATAATTAAATATTATATATAATTGTCAATATGAATATTGGTCAGAAAATAAAAGTTTTACGAGCTGAAAGAGGAATAAGTCAACAGAAACTTGCTGATTTAATAAACAAAACACGTACGTTAGTTTCTCACATTGAAGTAACCTCAAAGGTTAATTTTTATACCTTAACAGAAATAGCTAATGTATTGGGTGTTTCTGTATCTCATTTTACTGATGAATTGGTTTATGAAAATATCGCAAAAGAAAGTAAAGAAGAATATTCAAACCTATCTGATAAGATAAAAAAATTAGAACGAGAAAATGAATTGCTGAATGAAATTATTCAAAACCAAAAAGAAATAATCACTCAATTAAAAGAGAAATTAAGTAAGTAGCATTTTTGTCATGCCCGTCCGTTCAAGCGTCGCGTTTTTCTTTAAAATCAATTTTGAATACGTTAAATTCCTTCAATGTTCTTAATTTTGCTATTCAATGAAAGGGTTTTCAAAAATAGACCATCTAGAAGAAGATGAATATTATTACAGTGCAGAAGGTTACATTGTTTTTACTGAAAAATATTTATTAAAAAGAGGATATTGTTGTCAGAATGGTTGCAAACATTGTCCTTATGGATTTAAAAAACAAGGATTAAAATCTAATCCAAAAAAGAAATAAAACATGGTTATATCTAGTTTAGATTTTAAAGCACAATTAACTCAAGGAATTCCTAACGAATTGCCTAAAGCAAAAGCATTAGACAACACTGTTAGTCATGCTCCCAAGCGAAAAGATATTTTAAATGCTGAAGAAAAAAAGCTAGCATTACGAAATGCTCTTCGATATTTTGATAAGAAACATCATGCTGTTTTAGCCAAAGAATTTGCCGAAGAATTAGCAAAATACGGTCGAATTTACATGTATCGGTTTAGACCCGATTATAGAATGTATGCCCGACCAATTAACGAATATCCCGGAAAATCGGTTCAGGCAAAATCCATTATGTTGATGATACAAAACAATCTAGATTACGCCATTGCTCAACACCCACACGAATTGATTACTTATGGTGGGAACGGAGCAGTCTTCCAAAACTGGGCTCAGTATTTAATTACCATGCAATACCTTACTGAAATGACTGACGAACAAACTTTGGTGATGTATTCCGGTCACCCTATGGGATTGTTTCCGTCACACAAAGAAGCACCAAGAGTGGTGGTTACTAACGGTATGATGATACCCAACTATTCGAAACCCGACGATTGGGAAAAATACAATGCATTGGGTGTTACTCAATACGGACAAATGACTGCCGGTTCATACATGTACATTGGTCCCCAAGGCATTGTACACGGTACCACCATCACCGTTTTGAACGGGTGTAGAAAAATAGATAGTAACAGACAAGGAACAGGGGGACAAGGAACAGCCGGGAAACTTTTTGTTACTTCCGGTTTAGGTGGAATGAGTGGTGCTCAGCCCAAAGCAGGAAACATTGCAGGAGTTGTTTCAGTAACTGCCGAAATAAATAAAGCTGCCACACTTAAACGACACGAACAAGGTTGGGTGGATGAAGTAATTAGCAATTTAGACGAATTGTGCGAAAGAGTTGCTAAAGCCAAAGCCAACAAAGAAGTAGTTTCTATAGCTTTTGATGGAAACATTGTTGATGTGTGGGAAAAGTTTAGTCAGGAAAACATTTTTGTCGATTTAGGCTCTGACCAAACCTCGTTGCACAACCCTTGGGCTGGTGGTTATTACCCTGCCGGATTAACTTACGAAGAAAGCAACGACATGATGGCAAACAACCCCGAATTGTTTAAGCAAAAAGTACAAGAAAGCTTACGACGACAAGTAACTGCAATCAACAATCATTCAAAAAAAGGTACGTACTTTTTCGATTATGGAAACGCCTTTTTATTGGAAGCCAGTAGAGCTGGAGCAGATGTAATGGCTGCTGACGGTATTCGTTTTAAATACCCAAGTTATGTGCAAGACATTATGGGACCCATGTGTTTCGATTATGGTTTCGGACCTTTCCGTTGGGTGTGTACTTCGGGCAATCCTAAAGATTTAGCAATTACCGACCAAATTGCTTGCGAAATTTTAGAAGAGATGACGAAAACTTCGCCAAAAGAAATACAGCAGCAAATGGCAGACAACATTAAATGGATTAAAGGTGCACAAGAAAATAAGCTGGTAGTTGGCTCACAAGCCCGTATTTTATATGCCGATGCCGAAGGGCGAATAAAAATTGCAGAAGCTTTTAACAAAGCGGTTGGCAACGGAAAACTTTCTGCTCCTGTGGTATTGGGTAGAGACCACCACGATGTAAGCGGAACAGACTCTCCATACCGAGAAACTTCAAATATTTACGACGGTTCTGCTTTTACTGCCGACATGGCAATACACAATGTAATTGGCGATAGCTTTAGAGGTGCTACTTGGGTGAGCATACACAACGGTGGTGGTGTTGGCTGGGGCGAAGTAATTAACGGCGGTTTTGGAATGACCTTAGATGGCACGCCCGATGCCGACCGACGATTAAAAAACATGCTTTTTTGGGATGTAAACAATGGTATTGCCCGTAGAAGTTGGGCAAGAAACGATGAAGCTTTGTTTGCCATAAAACGAGAAATGGAACGAACACCTAACTTAAAAGTTACATTGCCTAATTTGGTGGATGATGGTATTTTAGACGATTTGTAACTGAAAGTAGTAAATTTCGTATCTTTGATTACGAATTCAGTGAGATTAAAGAACACATAAATTCTAACACAATGAGAATTACTTTAGATATAAAAGAAAATCGTTTAAGCACATTTTTGGCTTTTATTAAAACACTAGATTATGTGTCTATTACTGAAAATGCCATTCCACAATGGCAAATTGACGAAGTAGAAAACCGATTAGCCGACTTAAAAAAACATCCCGAAAAAGCTATTGATTTTGACCAAACAATAGAACGTATTGAGAAAAAATATGGCTTATAACCTGATTACTTCTCCAAAAGCAGAAATTGACATTGAACGAGCCGTTGATTGGTATGTAAACATTAGCATTACTGTTGCTCAACAGTTTGTTGCTGAATTAAAAGCTGTTAAAACCTACATCGTTAAAAACCCAAAGAAAATTCAAATACGTTACAATAACATTCGAGTTGCTTTTCTAAAACATTTTCCATACGGAATACATTATTTATTAAGCGAACAAACCATTATCATTGTTGCTGTATTTAATACCGCTGAAAACCCTGACAAATGGAAAAAGAGATGATTTATGGAGAAACATCAAAAAATATTAGAATTACTACTTAAAGAAGAATCTGACTTTCCTAATTATAAAAGAGTGTATTGTGAATACGATATTCAAGAATTGTTATTTCCTGATTTAGATAAGGATTCTTGCCGAATTATAATGGATGAAGTTTGTTTGGCACAATACAAAGAAAATGATGCTATCAAATATGATGACCAAGATTTTGGTCGAAATCCACAAAGATTTATTAGCAAAAACACTTACACAAAAGCATTTTATGACGCAGGAGGATTTATACAACTACAAAAGAATATTGAATCTAAAAACATAGAGGAATCAATCTTAAAAGAACAAGAGAAAAGAATAAAAAATTTAACGGAAATAAACCTTGAAGTAAATAATAAACTTGTAAAATATCAACACAAATATAGACACATAGATACAGCGAATAAGTTTCTAAATTTCATTATTAGTTCGGGTACATTAATAAAAATCATTCTATTATTGTCAGTTTTTGGGGTAATAGAATTGATAAGACTTGGATGGATACTCATAGAAAGTATTTAATATAAATATAAGGCGTAGTTTGCAACCTCATTCTCTCGCAAGCGTCCGCTTGTGAGTTTTAAATTAAAATTATTCAAGCGGATGTTTGAAACAGATAAGTCTTGCGGTAGCAAATACAACCTAAAACCTTTCCAACTCATCATACAATTCTTTAACGGGTAAACCCATTACATTAAAGTACGAACCAACAATTTTTTCGATACCAATGTAGCCTATCCATTCTTGAATGCCATAGCTACCGGCTTTGTCAAAAGGCTGGTAATTGTTGATGTAATAATCTATCTCGAAATTGGTGAGCGTTTTAAAATAGACTTCGGTAACTACAAAAAACGACACTTGTTTTTCTAGTGAAGTTAATGTAACTGCTGTAATTACTTCG
This sequence comes from uncultured Vicingus sp., assembly GCA_964371285.1. Taxonomy (GTDB): domain Bacteria; phylum Bacteroidota; class Bacteroidia; order Flavobacteriales_E; family Vicingaceae; genus Vicingus. Next base: position 36,101 of record CAYJMI010000010.1, read on the forward strand.
TGCATTTTTCCCGAAAGGTCGCTGAGCATGTTAAAAGCATCATCGCGGTCTTTGGGTTTGCCAATAATTTTATCGTCCAAACAAACAATGGTATCGGAAGTAATTACCAGTTGGTTTTCTTTTAAATCGGGTTGAAATGCATCGGCTTTTAATTTGCTTAAAAACAAGGCTACTTCTTCTTTTTTGAGGTGTGATGGATAAACCTCATCCACTTCTTTGGTAATAATGGTAAATTCTAAACCTAAATCTTTAAGTAGTTGTTGTCGGCGTGGCGACTTAGATGCTAAAATAATGTCTTTTTTAATGAAACTTAACGGGTTCATGAATTGGCTAATAAAGTATAACCAAAAACAACGGTGTATAAAATACCTGAAAGCATAAACAGCTTGGTATTTCTACTCAATTTTGAATAATCGGATTTTTGGTTGGCTTGCTGCAATTGATAAAACAAATAACCTAAAGGTACTTGTAATGCAAACAGAAAATAAATAAATGAAGTGGTATCGTTCGAGCTTAATTGTTGAAATTGTAAATACCCTAAAAACAACATCATTAAAACAACCAATGCTTGAGAAACTCTTTTGGCTTTTTCTTTTCCATGAACTACAGCTAAGGTATTGCTGTAATACTTTTTATCACCTTCATAATCTTCAATATCTTTTATAATTTCTCTCAAAAGTGTGCTTAAAAATGCAAACAACGAAAGTCCAATTACCCAGTTAAAACTGTTGTTGAAAATTTCAGTAATTAAAAACCTCACGTCTTCAAAAGAAGTACCTTTTTCTACAAAGAAAATTAATGTGTTTGCAGTATCATCACCAAATTGGTGTTGTAAAAGAATTTCATACAAACCAGCCACAAAAGGAACCAATGCTGCTAATAAAGCAACAATTACATTGCCAATTAATACTTGTTTTTTAAAATAAACCGAATAATACCACAAAGCTCCAACCGATAGAAATTGAATAGCAAACAGTTTAAAATATCCAATTTTATAAGTAACAAAAGCAGAAATAAGCAAGGCAATACCGCTTATTACAATATGAGAGCCCATTGCCCATCGGCGTTTAATGTATTTTCCTACAATAATTTTATCCGGTCGGTTTACCCTATCCACTTTGGTATCAAAATAATCGTTGATGATGTAACCTGCAGCAGCAATCATTACGGTAGATAATGAAAGTAAAAAGAAAAGAAAATTACTCATTTTTAGTTCTATCGAATTGATGGCAAAAAACGGATAAAGAATAGCGTAACGAACCACATATTGGGTTAATGCAATAATCAGCAAATTGGGTAAGCGTATTAATTTTATAAAAGCTACAACCGGGTTCATGTGGTAAAAATAAGGAAATAGTTGGAAAATAAAAATAGGTTGATAAAAGCCTCCCCAACCCCTCCGAAGGAGGGGCTTTCGTAGAGGAGCGAAACTAGTGACAAGAAACCTGAAACTAGATACAAGAAACTGTAAACTGTAAACTGAAATTCGTACTTTAGTCTATTGAAATAAAAATGGACATTCATCAAATATTAATAAAATACTGGGGACACAAAGCGTTTCGTCCTTTGCAGGAAGACATTATTAATAGTGTTTTAGCTGGAAACGACACTCTTGCTTTGTTGCCAACTGGTGGTGGAAAATCTATTTGTTTTCAAGTTCCTGCACTGGCAAAAGAAGGTGTTTGTATCGTTATATCTCCATTGATTGCTTTAATGAAAGATCAAGTAGAAAATTTAGTTAAAAGAGGAATTAAAGCTGCAGCCATTTTTTCTGGAATGACTGCCCGAGAAATTGATATTACACTCGATAACTGTGTTTATGGCGATTACAAATTTTTGTATGTTTCTCCAGAACGTATTGAAACCGAATTGTTTAAGGCAAGGATTGAAAAAATGAATGTAAATTTATTTGCTATCGACGAATCGCACTGTATATCGCAATGGGGCTACGATTTTAGACCATCTTACCTAAATATTGTTAAGCTCAGAGAATACAAACCCAATGTACCTTTTTTGGCATTAACCGCCACAGCTACAAGTGATGTGGTTAAAGATATTCAAGAAAAATTACAGTTTAAAAAAGAAAACGTTCTACAAAAAAGTTTTGAGCGTAAAAACATCGCTTATGTTGTTATTTATGAAGAAGATAAACTGAAAAGATTATTAAAAATTCTCAGTAAAATTAAAGGCACTTCTATTGTGTATGTTGGAACTAGAAAAAAAACAAAAGACATTGCTCAATTTTTAGTTCGAAATGGTGTGTCGGCAGATTATTACCATGCAGGATTAACCAATCAGGAACGCAGCACCAAACAAAACAACTGGATAAGTAATCAAACACGAGTGATTGTTTCTACCAATGCTTTTGGAATGGGAATAGATAAACCCGATGTGCGTTCGGTAGTGCATTTAGATTTACCAAATTCGTTGGAAGCCTATTTCCAAGAAGCTGGTCGTGCTGGTCGTGATGAAGAAAAAGCATATGCTGTTTTACTTATTGAACAGGTTGACCGTTTAGAATTGGAAAAACAAATCATCAACAGCTTTCCTGACATCGAAACCATAAAAACGGTGTATCAGGCTTTGGCTAATTATTTTCAAATTCCCATTGGTTCAGCCTTAAACGAAAGTTATTTTTTCGACATCAATGCCTTTTCTACACAATACAATTTACCTGTTTTTACAGTGTTTAACTGTTTAAAATTTTTAGAAAAAGAAGGTTACATTTTATTGTCCGAAGCTCATTACAACCCATCAAGAATAAAAATAGAACTAAACAAAAATGAGTTGTATGAGTTTCAGGTAAAAAATCCAAACATTGATGTTTTTATAAAAACCATTTTAAGGTCGCACACCGGTTTGTTTGAAGAATTTGTAAAAATCGACGAGTTTGATTTGGCAAAAAAACTTAAAACAACACGAGATAAAATTGAAAAAGTGCTTGATTATTTGTTGCATTTACATGTAATAAGCTACACCAAACAAACTAACTTACCTCAAATCACTTATTTAACACCTCGTTTAGAGTCGACAACGTTGTACATTTCAAAAGAACATTATAGCGAACGAAAAAAAGTTGCCATTACAAAAATGGAAAGCGTAATTTACTACGCATATAGCAAACACAAGTGCAGAAGTCAAATTTTACTCGGTTATTTCGGCGAAAATGACAGTTATCGTTGTGGAGTTTGTGATGTTTGTCTGGAACGAAATAAATTAGAATTGAGCGATATAGAGTTTTCATCGGTATCTGACCAAATAAAAAAAATACTTGGAGAACAACATTTAACAATAACTGTTTTGGTAAACAAAATTACAGGAGTTAGAGAAGATAAAGTGATTAAAGTGATACAATGGCTTACCGAAAACGATAAAATTATTTACAACAATAAAAATTTATTGGAATGGAGAAAATAAAATGGATTTGCAAACATTTTAATGAATTATCAGCATTAGAATACCACCATATTTTATTTTTGAGAACCGAAGTTTTTGTTGTGGAACAAAATTGCCCCTATCAAGAAGTGGATGAAAAAGATATTGTTGCTTATCATTTATTCGGATTAAACAAAAAAAATGAAGTTGTTGCTGTAACCCGAATTTTACCTCAAGGTGTTTCTTATCAAGAAGTTTCGATAGGAAGAGTTGCCATAAAAAAAATGTATCGTGGTACAGGATTGGCTCATGAACTAATGTTAGAATCGTTTGCTGCTTTGGAAAATATTTATGGTAAACAACCCATTCGAATTTCTGCTCAAGAATATTTGGTAAAATATTACTCAGCTCATGGATTTAAACAAGTCGGTAAAATGTATTTAGAGGATGATATTCCCCATGTGGAGATGGTTCGTCATTGCGACATTAAGCTGAAATCTCAATAAAAAAAAGATGGCGGGTCAAACCCGCCATAACGTTAAAGAATATTAAGTTTCTTAATCTTATCAATTGGTCCTGGACAAAAACGTTGATGACATTCGACACAACGATTGACCAAACTATTAAATCCTTCTGCTTTATTGGTTTCGTTGCTAAACAAAGCATTTGCTTCATCAACCATTAATTTGGTGTAAGCTTCAAACTCAGGCGTTTTTACCTTTTTATCGGTAGGAATTGCTGTGTGTATTCGTTCTAATTCTTTAATGTATTTTTCGGTAATGTTTCCTTCGTTGTTGGTAATTAGTTTTTTGATGGAATCCGCATCATCGTACATTTTTCGCATCAACAATGCCAACTCACTATCGCCATTTGGATTAATGGGCGAAACTTTCACATCTGCCGAGCATGTGGCTTCTTTTTTTTCTTCGTTGTTGCATGAAAACAACAATAAAGAAAAAATCCCGATGCAACTCAGGATTAATATTCTAATGCTCATGTTCTTCATGACTTTCAGTTCCCGTAGTAATTTTTTCTTCCTTTAAAATTACGCCAACAGCCTCGAATGAATAATTAACTTCTGGTTCAGTAACCGCATCAATTTCTTCTTGACTAGCGTTTGCATCTTGTAAGTAGTGTTTTAATTCTTCAACCGAAGTGGTATCAATTTTTGCAACTCCTTGCACATATGCTAATCTTCCAGCACCATCTTTTGGCATAAAAAACCCATAATCCTTAAAAGTAACTCTCATTTCCTTGTCGTTTCCTAAATCCAACACCATCCAACAACCTTTTTTCTGACAAACTTCTTTAATGTTTGCCATTAGTTTAGTTTCTAACGAGTCTTTTCCTTCAAATTGAGCTAAAAATTCTGCAACAGTTAAAGCACCTTCTTCGGTAATATTTTCGCCATGTTTGGTAATGGTTACTTCAATATTTTCTGTTGTTTGTTCTGGTTGTTCGTTGTTTGAACAAGCAAATAGTAACAATGTACTTGCTGCAAAAATTATTTTCTTCATTTTTATTTGGTTTTTTATTTAAAGTGGCAAATATAATTTTTTGATTCAATAAAAAAACTAATCTTTATCATAAATAACTAAAATGAAAATACTTTTTAACTAACTTTAACATATGATAAGAACAAAAAAACATCTTACTTTTTACATCATTTTTTTATTAATGCTTACATTAAACACTTCAATTATGGCTCAAAATACCTACAATAAATTAACCGACACAGAAAAGTACGTCATCATCAACAAAGGTACTGAACGTCCTTTTACTGGCGAATATACTACCCACAAAGCTCAAGGAAAATATGTATGCAAACAGTGTGATGCTCCGTTGTATTTATCGAAAGACAAATTTGACTCGCATTGCGGTTGGCCTAGTTTTGACGATGAAATTAAAGGAAGTATTTTACGTATAAAAGATGCCGATGGACAACGAATCGAAATTGTTTGTGCCAATTGTAAAGGTCATTTAGGGCATGTTTTTGAGGGCGAGCATTTAACCAAAAAAAATACACGCCATTGTGTAAATTCCATCTCTTTAAAATTTGTTCCAATTGAAAAGAAATAAATGGAGAACAAAAAATTCTTTATTTTTGAATAATTCATTATTAACCCTTTTTAAATATCCAACAACATGAAATATATTTCTACAACATTAATAAGTTTTCTGTTTTTACTTAATTCCAATTTATTTTGTCAGGCACCCATAGCTGATTTTAGTTACAATCCTAATGGATGTGTTGGCGTTGCTCATAACTTTACCGACATTTCGGCAAATGCACCCAACTCATTTTATTGGACATTTGGAGATGGGGGCTCTTCAACAAATCAAAACACTAGTAACGTTTATCTTACTGCAGGTACTTATTTGGTAACTTTTGTTGCTATAAATGCTAATGGAAGTGATACTATTGCATACAATGTTACTATTTATGATAACCCCATCATCAATGCAGGTACAGATCAAACCATTTGCTACGGGGCTTCTATTGGTTTATCTGCTTCTGGTGGTTTTACCTATAACTGGACACCACCAACAGGCTTATCATCTACATCGATTTATAACCCAACTGCTAGCCTAACTTCAACAACAACCTACACTGTAATAGGAACTGATACAAATGGCTGCATGAATACTGATAATATTACCATTACGGTTAACCCTGAAATTGTTCTTACAAACAACGTAACTAATGCAAGTTGCTATGGAATGTGTGATGGATCTATTACGTTAACTCCTTCTGGTGGAACACCTGCATATACCTACTTTTGGTCTCCCAGTGGAAATACTACCCAAAATATAACAACCCTTTGTACAGGAACATACACCATTACCGTTACAGATGCTAACGGATGTACAGCAATTGATTCTGCTACAGTAATTGAACCTGTTGCTGGTGGAACTATTAATGGAATTGTTTACTATCAAACCATTCCCATAACTTCTGGAGTTGCAGAATTGATTAGAAAAGATGGTAATTTACCTACTGACATGACACTTGTTCAAACAGTTAATATAAATCCTACAAGTGGCGAATTTATATTTTTTGAATTACCAGCCGCAAACTACATTATTAAAGTATTGGGCGATACTACTATGTATAATTGTGCTGCTACTTATCCCAATTTAACTTCTCAATGGCAATTAGCTCAAGAGTTTATCATTGTTTCTAGTTGTTTTGATTCGGTTTATGTTGATATTGATTTAATTGAACTACCTATTAATAGTGGTAATGGCACTATTAACGGTAGATTAGTTGAAAGCGGAGGTGGCTTGTTTAACAAAGCTCCGGGCGAACCTATTCCTGATATTGATATAACGATAGATCAATCTCCAGGAGGTTCTATTATGGCAGCAACAACAACTGATTCGTTAGGATATTTTACCGTTACCAATTTACCAATAGGTACTTATATTGTTTATGCTGATATGTTTGGTTATGGAATGGACATTTCTCAAACCATCGACTTAAACGGAGTAGATACTGCTTACAATGTAGTTCTTTGCTCTAACGATACCATTGATATGATTGATATGTGTGAAATGACGGTAACTTCGGTAAAAAAGTTAGCTACAACCAACAAATTGAGCGTTTACCCTAACCCTGCAAAAGATTTGTTAAACATTGTTTACAACGGCAATGAAGCATTGCACCTTGAAATAACCGATATTACGGGTAAAAAGGTAATGAGCCAAACCTTAAAAAGCAATACCAAAAGTATTGGCGTTGCCCACTTAAACAAAGGACTTTACATCGTGCGTTTATACAACCAACACGATGATTTTGTACAAAAATTGGTGGTTGAGTAAAAATAGTTGAATAAATTGCTAGTTCGAATTTACCACGACACAGCTTGGGTAACTCGAACTTAAAATGACTAAGGAAATTAAATTTGTGTATTTGAACTATTAAATGGAACGAGTTACGCTACGCTAAACTCGCCAGCGAAGGCTTATCCGTACAGTTATGTCCAATGCTAAAAAACGACACAATTCAACTCACAGACAAATGATAAAAAAATTATTCTTTGCAGCACTATTGTTTTGGACAATTATTTTTGCAGGCAATGCAAAAAGTCAAGACAATTTTCAATCCAGTCGATTCTTTGATAGCAAATTTTTTAACGATGAAAAAATAAAAATTGACACTAATGTAGCTTATGGTGTTGCTATTGATTGGTTGGGTGTTGCGGACACTCAAAAATTTCATATTGCTTATCCAAAACTAAATATTGGCAGACAAAAATACCAACCTTTTATAATGTTAATGCACGGTGGTGGGTATCAAACAGAAGATGATTTTAGTAATAAAAATCAATGGGTAGAACTATGTTTCAAATTAGCAAAAAGAGGATTTGTTGTAGCAACCATTGACTATCGTGTTGGTTACAAGGAATGGAGTCCCAGAGCAAAAATTGATCCTACGGCATTTTATGCGGGTTATAGGGCTTTTCAGGATGTTCGTGCTGCATTAAGATATTTTGTTCACAACGCTTCTGTTTATGGTATAGACACTAATAATATATTCATTGGAGGGCGTAGTGCTGGTGGTGACATTAGTTTGCATACTGCTTTTTTGTCTCAGCAAAACATTGATTCCTTAATATCTATAGAAAACCTTGACTGCCACAAAATATTAGGAAGTTTAGATTCATCAACAAATTCTTTAACAGAAAAATATAAAATCAGAGGAGTAATAAATATGTGGGGACCTATTCCTGACACTGCGTTTATTGATATATCAGAGGCACATTCTATACCTATTATTATGTTTCACGGGACAGATGACAAATTAGTGTTTTATAAGAAATCCTGTCCACCAAATTATCCTTTTACCCGTTACGGCTCTTTCTTTATTGCACAACGGTATAAAAATTTAGGTGCTTGCTATCAACTTAATACAAAACTTGGCGGTGGCCACGGAGAAGATTTTGACAACGAATTTTTAGCCGACCATATTTCTTCATTTTTCAAAAATGTTCTTTCCAATACTTGTAAATCAGAAGAATTTGAATCAAAAGTTTCTTTCCAATGGAAGATTAAATTGTTTTTTTCTTCTGGAGCTTATCTTAATATTATAGCTGTCATAATTTTAGTATTGATTATTGTATTATTAAGAAAATTTATCAGAAGACGCAAACAAAAACTAAATAATAAAACATAGACAGAAAAGCACTGGGCATAATCAAGTAGACTGCCCCATCTCCTCCAAGCATGAATAACTAAAAGTATCTGTTTCATCAGTCAGTTGACTGATAGGAACTTATTTAAAACTATTATTCCAAGCGAACGCTTGAAATAGATATGGCAAGAAACACAACTAATACCCTCCAGCTACAATACCATTGATTTTCAAAAAATTTAACCGAATATTGTATCCAGCAATGAATACAAAAACTACTAAAATATCGGCTGGTAACCTACTAATTATCCTAGTTTACCTTACTTTGTTTATTTATGTTTGTTTAAGGGCTTCTTACTTGTCGTTTACCCACGATGAGAGCTTAAGTTATACCATATTATATGACTCTCAAAGCATGGTAAGAACCACTGCCAACAACCATGTATTAAATACCATTTTAATGGGGATAAGTAGCTTATTATATGGTAAGTCGGAGCTGGCATTACGACTACCTAACGTCCTTTCTTTTGGATTATATTTAACAGCATGTTATTATCTGCTGAAAGATTCAAAAAATTACTTTTTAATCTTATTAGGAAGTAGCATTTTTATACTTAACCCCTTTTTAATAGAATTTTTCTCCCTAGCTAGAGGATATGGTATTTCTATGGGTTGTATGATGATGAGTATTTATTTTATCCTCAGAAACAGTTTTAATTACGAATCGTATCAGTCTTTCATTAAAGATTACAAATTAGCCATTTTATTTGCCTCGCTTGCTGTGTTGGCAAATCTTTCGACAATTAATTATTTAATTGCCACTATCCTCGTCTTCATTTTACAATATGTATTATTATCAAAAAAATCCTCAAAAATAATACAGCCAAAACCCATTAATAACAACATCATATTGATTACCGTAATCCCAGTATTGGTAGGACTACTTATGCTACTTTTTTTGAGTTTAAAAAATCAGCTTTATATTGGGGAACAAACCTTAAATGCAACATTAAATTCGACAATCGAAAATTCATTGTATTTTTCAACTTACCCTACTTGGGTTTTTGAGTCGATAAAATATTCAGTAATCGTATTCTTCCCATTAGGGTTGATTTCCATTATTTTTAAAAAGGATTATTTTGGGAAATTTTTTATCATTACCATCCTTATTCTTTTTGTTATTATTGGTTTAATCCTTGAACACTTTTTGTTTCATGCCAATTACCCAGGTGGAAGAACAGCCTTAATTTTTATACCTCTTTTCGGATTGTTTATTTATTACTTCATTTTGCACATCAAGGAATTTTATCTTCAAAACAAAGTATTCGTTATCATTTGTTCGTTAGGACTAACTGTACCACTACTTTTTCATTTTACCACTAACATGAATTTGTTTTACACTAAAACATGGCAGTATGATGCTCATACCAAGGAAGTCATTTTTTCTATTGCGAAACATGCTGATAAAACCAAACCTAATTTAGGGGTCAGTTGCGAATGGATATTTGAACCATCCATTAATTATTATATTCGCACCCGAAAAATGAAAATTAATCGAGTGAGCAGGGATGGAATTGATTTAACGAGTGACTTCATTTATAATATTAACTACGACGGTTCAATTCCTTCCGATTTTGAGGTAGTGAAGAGTTATGATGAAATTGGCACCATTTTCTTAAAAAAAACTGATTTTAACCTTAAGGGGAGTTCTAAAAATTAACATTTCACATCCCCTCTATCAAGAGGGGCAAGGGGTGTGTAATCAAAAAACTCAATTTTTAGAACTCCCCTTAATTCATCATCTCACTAAATTGATGTTCATCAATAATTTTCACACCTAATTCAGTCGCTTTTTCCAATTTACTTGGCCCCATGTTTTCTCCGGCAACAATGTAGCTTGTTTTTTTAGAAATTGAACCCGAAACTTTTCCTCCGTTTTGTTCTATCAAGTTCTTCAATTCGTCACGACTAAATAAGGTAAATACACCGGAAACTACAAAAGTTAAACCGGCTAGTTTTTCGCTTCTGTTTTCCAGTTGTTGTTCGGAAAGCGAAAATTGCAAACCAATTTCTTTGAGATTCTTTATTAACTGTTGGTTTTGTTCAACGGTAAAAAAATGGATAATGCTTTCGGCAATTTTGTCGCCAATTTCATCAGCAGCAATTAATTCCTCAAACGTTGCATGCTGAATAGCATCAATATTTTTAAAATGTCGGGCTAATTTTTTAGCAACTGTTTCGCCTACATAACGTATTCCAATGGCAAACAACACTCGCTCGAACGGAACTTTTTTAGATTCCTCTAACCCTTTTAACATATTGTTTACCGATTTTTCTGCCATACGTTCTAGTGGTAACAATTGTTCTTTTTGCAAACGATACAAATCGACGATATTTTTTGCCAAACCTGCGTTGTACAATTGTTCTATGGTTTCTTCGCCCAAACCATCAATGTTCATGGCTTTACGACTGATAAAATGCTGCATTTTACCTTTTATTTGTGGTGGGCAACCCCACTCGTTGGGGCAAAAATGTTTGGCATCGCCTTCGGTTCGTTCTAGCTTGGTATTGCATTCGGGGCAATGCGTAATGTATTTTGTGGGTTGTGAAAAAATATCACGTTGTGTGGCTTCAATACCCACAATTTTTGGAATAATTTCTCCTCCTTTTTCTACAAAAACCCAATCGCCTTCACGAATATCGAGTTTTTCAATTTGGTCGGCATTGTGCAACGAAGCACGTTTTACGGTAGTCCCAGCCAACAAGATAGGTTGCAGATTAGCTACGGGAGTAATTGCTCCAGTTCTTCCAACCTGATAAGTAATTTCCAGTAACTTGGTTTTAACTTTCTCAGCCTTAAATTTATAGGCAATTGCCCACTTTGGCGATTTGGCTGTAAAACCCATTTCCTCCTGTTGACGGTAAGAATTTACTTTTATCACCACGCCATCAATATCAAAATTTAACTCGTTTCGTTTTTTATCCCAATAGTTGATAAAGTCAAAAATTTCGTCAATGGTTTTACACTTTTTTATAAAATTATTTTTTTCAAGTGGCACTTTAAACCCCCATCTTCCGGCAGTTTCTAACGATTCTATGTGCGTTTTAAACGGCATATTTTCTCCTAATACAAAATACAGGTAACTATCGAGCTTACGCTGAGCCACCACAGCAGAATCTTGCATTTTTATGGTTCCTGACGCTGTGTTTCTGGCATTGGCATACAATTGTTCACCAATTTCTTCACGTTCTTTGTTCAGTTCTTCAAAAACATTTTTGGGTAGAAAAATCTCTCCACGTATTTCAAATTCTTTGGGGTAATTGTTTCCCATCAATTTTAACGGAATCGATTTGATGGTTTTTACATTGGTGGTAATATCATCTCCCTGTGTTCCATCACCACGTGTTACTGCTCTTGATAATTTTCCGTCAACGTAAGTTATTCCTATAGCAACACCATCATATTTTAACTCACAAACGTATTCAATTTCATCTTCCACCAATTTTTTGATGCGGGTTTCAAAGTCAATAATTTCTTCTTTACTGTAACTATTCCCCAACGAAAGCATGAGATATTTGTGTTTTACGGTTTCAAATTCTTTGGTTACCTCTCCTCCCACTCTTTTAGTTGGAGAGTTTTCATCAGCCAATTCAGGAAACTCATGCTCCAATTTTATCAACTGTTCCAACAACATATCAAAGTCGTAATCTGATATGGTAGGGTTCGACAACACATAGTAATTATAGTTGTGCTGATTGATTTCTTGAGTTAATTCTTGTATCTTATTTTTCGCTTCTGATGCAGTCATATTTTAAAACAAATTAATTTGTTTGTCACAATACAAATTTATAGATAAACCAAATCATTCTTTTAAAAAGAAGTCAAAACAACAATCATTTTATATTGGCACTAATTTCACTAATTAAAGAAAAATAACTACTCAGGTAGAGAAACCTAATACAAATTTCACAAATTAACCTTGGAAACACCAAAGGTGTTTATTAATTCGTGTAATTCGTGTCTTACTTATGCTTTTATTATTATTCAAGTTTTTTAAACATTTCACTTAACTTTGTACTTAAATTTATTAGCATGCAAAAGTTAGAAAAAGGCAAACATTTATACAACCAACAAAAATTTGAAAAAGCGATGGTTGTTTTGTCCGAATTTTTAATTGAATATCCCAACCATGCAGATGGGTTGTTTTACCGTGGCGTTTGTTATCGTAAACTTGACCAATTTAACGAATCGATTACTGATTTTAACGCTATATTAACCAAATTACCTGATGAGCCTACTTTACTTTGCGAAAGAGCCATTTCGTTATTTAAAAACGAGCAACTGGATTTAGCACTGGAAGACTTAAATAAAGCTGTTGAGTTGGATTCAAAAAATCCATACCGATACACCAGCAGGGCTTTTATTCGAGCTTATGTAGATATTGAAGGAGCTATTGAAGATTACCAAAAAGCCATCGAATTAGACCCACAAGATGAAATTGCTTACAATAATTTAGGATTGTTGCAAGAACAAAAAGGAAACTTTAAAGCGGCAAAACAAAATTTTAAAAAATCGAATAAAATTTTAGGATATAAGCCCGAATCAAGATTTGATATTGAAAATAAAACGATAGAACCATTAGAAAAAACCTATCATAGTGCTTGGGAATTGTTAATGGGAATTTTTACTTCAAGTGCTGTAAGGATGGAATATTTTAAGTTTATGAAAAACTTTTTTAAGAAGTAAACTTTATAATACACTCCTTACACAAACAATTGTCGAAATTTTCTTTCAAATAAATCAATTGTTCTGTTGTTAACTGATGATTTTCGCACCAACAACCACGTTCTAAGTTTTGGCAGCCAAATGTTTTACCGCATTTAGAACACTTCTTTTCAGTTATTTTGGGGTTACTTTCGATGTTCGGTAAGTTTTACAGCAACTGCGTTAATATGCCCACCAAGCGGTGGATTTAATTTGGAAATTTTTATGGAAATAGTTTCAATAGTTTCAAATTGTTTAAATAAACTGTTGATGCATCTTCCTGCAACATGCTCCAACAATTTAGAAGGTATTTCCATTTCTTGTTTGATGACTTGAAAAACCGTTTGATAATTTACCGTATCATTTAAGTTATCAGACGTAGCAGCTTTTGTCAAATCTACATCCAACTCCACATCTACCAAAAAATTAGTTCCTATCATCGTTTCTTCTTTAAAACAACCGTGATAAGCGTAAATTTTTATTCCTTCAACGTATATTTTTCCCATTTTTTTTGTTTGTAGTTTTCCAAAAAACACACCCCTGCCCCTCTCAAGAGGGGAAGCCAACGCTCAATGCCATCTTCGGTCTTCGGTATTCTTTACCAACCCTCTTTTAAAGTTACTGTTCTGTTGAAAATCAGGTTTTCCGATGTTGAATTTTTATCCACACAGAAATAGCCAATTCGTTGAAATTGATATCTTTCCAACGGTTTAGCATTTTTTAATACCAACTCTATTTTACAATCTTTTAAAACCGTAAGCGAATTTGCATTGATTAACGTTTTAAAATCCACTTCTTTATCAGAATCTGGAGATTCAACCGTAAACAACCTATCGTAAACATTTACTTGTGCAGTAACGTTATGCGAAGCAGAAACCCAATGCAATGTTCCTTGAACTTTACGTTTGCTTTCTTCGGTTCCGCTACCACTTTTGCTTTTTTCATCGTACGTACATCTTACCTCAACAACATTGCCGTTAGCATCTTTTACAACTTGCTCACCTTTGATAATGTAACCGCTTTTTAAACGCACTTCTTTACCTATTCCTAACTTAAAAATCTTGTTTGGGCATTCTTCCAAAAAGTCGTCTTTTTCAATACAAATTTCTCGGGAGAAAATCATTTCTCTGTGTCCTGCGTTTTCATCTTCTGGATTGTTTTCAGCCAAAACTGTTTCTGTTTTTCCTTCAGTATAATTGGTAATCACCACTTTTAACGGGTGCAAAACAGCCATCATACGGTAAGTCGATTTGTTTAAATCGGCACGAATACACGACTCCAACAAAGCCACATCAATCATTTGATCTCTTTTTGAAACACCAGCTTTATCAATAAATTCTCGAATAGCAGTAGGTGTATAACCTCTTCTTCTTAAACCAGAAATAGTAGGCATTCGTGGGTCGTCCCAACCATCAACAATATTATCCTCAACCAATTTCATCAACTTACGCTTACTCATTACGGTATAGTTCAAGTTCAATCTTGAAAATTCTCGTTGTTTTGGTCGGATGTTTTTTTCATCACATACTTGGTCCAAAAACCAATCGTACAATTCTCTGTGAGGCTTAAATTCGAGCGAACAAAGTGAATGAGAAATATGTTCCAAATAATCCGACTCGCCATGAGCCCAATCGTACATAGGGTAAATACACCAATCGTTACCTGTACGGTGGTGATGTTTATGCATTACACGATACATAATAGGGTCACGCATCAACATGTTGGTATGAGTCATGTCGATTTTTGCACGCAAAACGTGTTCGCCTTCTTTAAACTCACCCAATTTCATTTTGTTAAACAAGTCTAAATTTTCTTCTACACTTCTATTTCTGTACGGGCTATTTATCCCTGGTTTGGTTGGCGTACCTTTTTGTTCAGCCATGTCTTCCGACGATTGAGAATCAACATACGCTTTACCATTTTTTATCATGGCAACTGCCCATTCGTACATTTGTTGAAAATAATCGGACGAATAACATTCTTCCGCCCATTTAAGTCCCATCCAAGTTAAATCATATTTAATGGCATCAACAAACTCTTGCTCTTCTTTGGATGGGTTGGTATCATCAAACCTAAGATTTACTGGTGCGTTGTATTTTTCGCCCAACCCAAAATTTAAGCAAAATGCTTTGGCGTGACCAATGTGCAAATACCCATTCGGTTCTGGTGGAAATCTGAATTTTAATTGACTGGCAGTGTAGCCGTTTTTTAAATCTTCTTCAACAATTTGCTCAATAAAATTGAGTGCTTTGTATTCTTCGTTCGAGTTTTCCATTTTTGTGGTTACTGGTTTCTTTTTTGACTGTTGACTGTTGACTGTTGACTGTTGACTTTCTTACTTACTTATATTTTTAATACCGCTTTTCAATCTGTTTATCGATTCTTCTTTGCCTATAACTTCCATGATATCAAACAAATGAGGGCCTCCACCAACTCCGGTGATTGCTAGTCTAATGGCTACCATTGGGGTTCCAAAACCGTATCCTTTTTCCTCAATATACGTTTTAAAAGCTTCTTCAAGTTTGGCCGCTTTAAATTCTGTATCAGAAAAAACGCCCACCAAATCCGCAACTATTTGAGCTGATTCATCTTTCCATTTTTTCTTTATAGTTTCTGCATCATACTCTTTTGGTGGATAAAACAAATAAGATCCATTTTTTACTATATCTATTGGAAAAGAAACTCTTTCTTTCATTAACCCACAAATAGCTACTAACTTAGTATAATTTGCTTCATCATAATTTCTTTTAGATTCAGCAGCTACATCATCACTAGCTGTTCCATTCAAACACCAACCCTGAAACAATAATTTTTTCCCTAAAAGTTCATAAACTTTATCTTTGCTTGATAAAAGAATACCCGCTAATTCTTCATTTGATTTAGCTCTTAAATATTGTTCGTTAAACCACTTGGTTTTGTCTGGATCGAATTTAGAGCCCGATTTCCCTACTTTATCCAAAGAAAAAGTATCAACCAATTCTTGTAAAGAAAATATTTCTTGTTCTGTTCCCGGATTCCAACCTAACAACGCCAACATGTTAATCATGGCTTCAGAAAAATAGCCACTTTCTCTGTATCCTAAAAAATCTTCACCTTCAGGTGATTTCCACTGAATTGGAAAGACAGGGAAACCTCCGGCATCACCATCTCTTTTACTCAATTTGCCATTTCCATTTGGTTTCAGAATTAAAGGTAAATGAGCAAATTCGGGCATTACGTCTTCCCAACCTAAAAAGCGGTACAACAACACATGTAATGGTCCCGAAGGCAACCATTCTTCACCACGAATAACGTGGGTAATTTTCATTAAATAATCGTCAACCACATTTGCCATGTGGTAGGTTGGCATGCCATCCGATTTATACAATACCTTATCATCTAAATTAGCTGAATCTACAACTATCCAACCTCTAATAATATCTTTAAATTGTACTTCTTCGTTTCGAGGAATTTTAACCCGTACTACATAAGGCTCTCCCGCTGCAATTTTTTTGTTTACTTCCTCAGTAGGCAACGTTAAAGAGTTCTCCATCGAATTTCGAGTAGAAGAATCATATTGTTGAGAGGAACCTCCAGCAGCTTTTAATCGCTCACGCATTTGCTCCAATTCTTCGGGAGTATCAAAAGCATAGTAAGCATGTCCAGCTTCCAACAATTGGTCAACGTATTTTTTATAAATTCCTAATTGGTTTCTTTCCGATTGGCGGTAAGGCTCACAACTTCCACCTACTCCAACACCTTCATCAAAAGTTAATCCGCACCATTTTAACGATTCGATAATATAATTTTCAGCACCTTGAACAAGGCGAGTTTGGTCGGTATCTTCAATTCTCAAAATAAAATCGCCACCATGTTTTTTGGCAAACAAATAATTATACAATGCTGTTCTAACTCCACCAATATGCAAAGGCCCTGTCGGACTAGGGGCAAATCTTACTCTTACTTTTCTTTCCATCTATATTGTTTTAGTTCCCGTTTTACAACGGGATTAGTTCAACTTGCTATTAAAAAAAATAGTGTTTCACTAATTTTTTATGAGGCTGCAAATATACCCAATATCAGTAAAAAAGCGATTTTTTACCTAAAACTTAGTGCAACAATGCCTTTAAAGATTACTGCTCGTAAAAAAAGTCTATTAAATCATTTAAATCTATCTCTAAAAGTCGATTATCTCCATCAAAGAACAAATCAATTGCATTCGTAAGTTCTTTAACTGAAATTATTCGGTCTTTGTCTAAATCTAAATGAACAAATTTAGCAGGTAAGGGTTTTAATACCGTAATGTTTTGTTTTACTAATTTGCCATCCAAAATAATATCCTTAGAAACACTTTTTACTACTGCATTTAATTGATTTTTTTCAGATAATTTTATTACTTGAACTTTTATTTTATCGTAAGGCATTCTGTTTTTTCTAACAGAAATAGTGTAATTTTTTTCTTCATCCAACTCTGTAGAAAACCAACCATTTTCGGCAATCAATTCAGTTTCTGTTTGTGCTGATTCGTCAATTAACTTATATTCCATTAAATCGAAATACGATTTATCTTCAATTTTAAGTGTTTTACCTTGCAGAATTAAGTTGGCGGGACAATCACCTGAGAAACTATAAATATCTTCAGCTCCCTTCCCATCAAATCTATCTGAGCTAAAAAATCCCCTAAAACAATCCTCATCAAAAACAATCCCAAAATCGTTTCCGATAGAGTTAATAGGGGGCTTTAAATTAGCTACGTTAATCCATTTTTTACCCACCTTGCCATCGGGCAGATTTTTATATTGAGCCGAAAATATATCTAACTGCCCCATGCCTGGATGTGCATCAGAAGAAAAATAAAGGATTCCGTTATCAGCAATGTAAGGAAACAACTCGTGCCCAAATGTATTTACTTTATTACCAACGTTAGTGGGTTCTGTCCAGCTTCCATCTTCTCTTTTTTCTAAGTAATAAATATCTGTTTGCCCATAACCACCTGGCATATCAGAAATAAAAAACAGGAAGTTTTCATCTTTGCTTAAACTTGGATGTCCAACCGAATATTTATCGCTGTTAAAGTTAAATGCACTGACTGGAAGACTCCATTTTCCTAACGAATCTTTAATGCTGTAAAAAATTTGGAGAGTACTTAATATTTGGTTGGTGTTTTTATCTCTTTTGCCTTTTACAGTTCTTGTAAAATAAACTTGATTACCCGAACTGTTAAATGTAGCAGGGCCTTCATGAAAAATAGAGTTTAACTCTTTTAGATTGGTAGGTTTAATGTTTTTTTGGGGAGACAAATCGTTCATGTTTATCGAATAAATATCCAATTTATTTACTTCTAATCCACCATTAAAGCTAATAAACGCTTTTTTACTATCCGAACGGACAGCCGTAAATACCAACTCGTTTGAATTTAAAATAATGGGTGAAAAATCGGATAAGTTAGTATTTATTTTTTCCAGATTCATTACTTCTTTTCCTAATGTTTGTTCCAGCCAAAGTTGAGCCGAGTCGCACGACGCTAGTAATACCTTACCCATCGGGTCGTCGGGTTTCATTTTAATGTATTCTTCAAACTGAATTTTTGCTTCGGCAAATTTGGCACCGCTTTTTAGCGATTGCCCATAGTTTAAATAACTGAGAGGATTTTCTTTGTTTTTTTTCTTTTTTAGTATTTTTTGATAGGCTACTTCGGCTAATTCAAATTCGCCAATAATTCGGTAACAATCAGCCAATCGGAGCATGGCATGATCTAATGTTTTTTTTCGTCCACTTTTAATTTCCGATTGATAGTATTTAATAGCTTCCTGAAAAAGATTTTTATCAAAATACCTATCTCCTTTGCTGGATGTATTTTGAGCAGCGAGAGGCAAAGAGCTTAAGAATGCTATAATTAATACTATTCTTTTAAATAATCGGTTCATCATACCTCTTTACTGATATTTTAACTATTCAGTTACAATATTTGTAAAGTTAACATCAGTTTATACAAAAAAAACACTTCTCCTCAATTATTAAAAATAATATCTCGGGTGGGTTTCTTTTTGGGTAGGAGGTGGTGGAAGTTTTATTCCATAAGATAATATAATTTCGTGGCTTCCAACAGCATAAGGTGATAAGTTGGATGTTACCATATCATATCCATAGGCAACACGTAAATTTTCTAAGATGTTGATTTTTAAAAACCCTACAAAAGCATCGCCAGTTCTATATTGAATACCTACTCCAACTCTATCATTAAAATACACAATTGAATTGATATCGAGCTGAATTGGTGCCGCAGCAATATATTTTGTAAGTGTACTTACTTCTAATGTCCATTTTTTACTTAACTGAAAAACGTTTCCTACTAAAAAATAAAAATGATTATATAGTTTAGAGTTACTTTCAGCCGCATCATTAAAGGTATTTTTAATTAAATGATAATGTGAAAACCCTACATAAAATTGTTTCTTTTGATAATATAAACCCCATGAAACATCAGGCACTGTTGCACTTGCTGATTGTAAAGGAAAGGCATTGTCGTTTTGTTGCGAAAGAATTAGTTTAGAATAATCTATTTCTCGTTTTTGTACACCACCTTCTATACCAAACGAAAGTTTACCGCCTCCAAAATTAAGATGATACGAAAAAATTGCGGCAGCATTTAAATTTTTTATAATGGCAATTTCATCGTTAATCACTTTTAACCCTACCCCCATCGTTCTTCTTTGTACAGGTGTATGAAAATTAAAAGTTTGAGTAGATGGACTTCCTTCTAAACCAATATATTGTTTTCTAGCTTTTATTGTACCAACCATCCATTCAGAGCTACCAGTAAAAGCAGGATTAACAAGCATTTTATCAAACACATACATAGAATTAAGTGGATCTTGTTGTGCAGAACTTACAGAGCAAAACAACCCTAAACTAATAAAAATCAATATTTTATGATAATGATTCATCCTATGTTTATCGTTTTATTAAAATGTAACCTGTTTGTGGTTCATAACCAATTCCGAAGTTTAATAAATAGTAATATATTCCATCAGGAAGTTCTCCACCACTGCTTGATTTTCCATCAAAGTTATTGTCGTAAGGCGATTTACTAAAAACTATGTTTCCATAACGGTTAAAAATTTCTATTGTATTAGCGTTAAATCTTTCAATCCCATCAATAACAAAAAAATCGTTTATCCCATCTCCATTAGGTGAAATGGCATTTGGAACAGGAATATCCACGGTAATGGTTACGGAATCAATACTTTGACAAGAGTTAGAATCGGTTAGCGTGATATAATAAGTAGTTGTTTGATTTGGTGCAGCACTTGTTATTAAACTGTTTGGGTTACTTAATCCTATGGTTGGATACCAACTTACGCTTCCTACTCCCGTTCCGTTTAGAGTGGTTGTTTCAAATTGAACAATACTGACATCATTACCAGCATTTACAGGGTTTGGAGTATTTACCGTAATTATTACTGCGTTTGTTGTATCGGTGAAACAAACACCATTTTTAACAAGACTTCTGTACCAAGTTGTAGTAGTTAGGTTCGAGTAAATATAAGTATTAGCTGTATTGCCTACATTATTCCAAGTTGAACCATTGTTAGTAGAAAATTGCCAATCTAAAATATTTCCAACATTTCCTGAAAGTGTTAATGTATCTTCATTAATAAAAGCACAAACCGTATCATCTTGAGTTAAAATTCCAGGAATTGTATTTTGGTCAATTAAAATGGTTGCTATAGAAGATGAGTCAGATGGACAAGTTGGCTCATTTACAAGCACTGCCATATAAAGCGTATTTTGTGTAATACTTATGTAATTTAATGAAGTTGTTGTGTTTACAATAGTTGTCCAACTTACTCCACCATTAGTAGAGAACAACCAGTTGGTAACATTTCCTACATAACCACTTAACGTTAGGACACCACTAGCAGTGTCGCAAAATGTACCACCTCCTGTTAAGATTCCACCATTGCTTGGTGTGTATATGGTAATAACCGAAATTGTAGAGGTATCTTCAGGAAAAGCTCCATCTTTTACCACAACTCTGTAATGAGTAGTTTGTGTAAGGTTTAAATAACTTTGAGAAGTTGTGGTATTGATTACATTTGTCCAAGTTGCACCTGCGTTTATAGAGGTTTGCCAAAAAAGTATAGACCCCGTATTTCCTGTTAAAGTTACAAAACCAGAATTATTTCCGCTACAATAAGATGCAGAACCCGAAGTTACTCCCCCAACAGATTGTGAAAAGACATTAACACTAAGTAATAGTAAGGTAAAGATTAAGATTTTTGTTAATACATTCATCGTTAATTAAAAACTTGGGCAGGGTACAAATATCCGTTTTTTTCTTAATTTTTTTAGCTGACAGAATTGATATGATACCGTTAATTCATGAGCTCCATTGGAAATACTGTTGCTTAATCGAGAAATTGTAAAATCATAACTGTATCCAAAACTCATGATATTGGTTTTAAAACCAGCAATTATAGAAATAGCATCATTATTAGCATATCCAGGGGCATATTGTTTGAATAAAGGTATTCCTCTGTACCAAAGACCCACGTTAAATATATCTCTTGTATAATATCCACCAATATCCAATTGATCGAATTTATTTTGACCTCGATAATTAAAAGCTAGAGAAACCGATTTTTCGATTCCCAAATCATCATTTAGTAAAAATTTATATCCACCATGAGCTGAATATTTGATTGGTAAAGTACTTGGATTACCTGAGCCTAGAAATGATTCATCTGGCTCATTAATATGAAAAAAAGAAACTCCAAACCATGAATTTGTTGCATATAATAAAATACCAGTATTAATATCAAAATATATAACAGATTGAGGAACATCTTCAATAGTAGGCACATTTTGTCCACCTCTAGCTATTTGATCGCCAAAAAGCAATTTGTTAAAATTAATACTACTTACTCCTACACTTGGTTGTATGCCAAAACGTAAAGCCAATTTTCTAGAAAGATTTGCCTCGTATGCAAACGATGGACTAACAATAGTGCGTTGTAAATCGCCACTTCCTGCAACATCTCTGGCAACCAATAATCCGACTCCTGTATTATATTTACGTATATAATGATCAAAAGACACCAATTGAGAAGAGTATCCTTCGGTTATTCCTGGCCACTGGTTTCGATATGTTGCAGATACACGAGAACAAACACCAGCACCAGTAAATGCTGGATTTAAGTACATAGATGACGCATAAAATTGGGTAAAATGTATATCTTGTCCTTTTACATCTAAAAAGAGAACCGAAATAAGACAAATTATGATATTTACAATAGCTTTATACATTTATTGCTTTTCTAATTTGAATGATAATTGATAATTATCATTTAAAACGATAATTGTTGTATAAGATTTATACCCATTAGCATTAATGGTTAATTCATATTCTCGTACAGGCTCTGAAATTATTATCATTTTTCCTGTTTGTTCATTCGATTTATATATTCCTGTGGCTTTTACCGAAGGCGTTGGCGACAATGTTATTTTTACATTTTTAATGACCATTCCTGAATCATCATATACATTAACCACGTACACCTTTAAGTTTTTTATAGATTTGTTAAATTCTACTTTATACAAGTCCTGAGCACCTAAACTACCATTTCTTTCTGATGATAAATAGCCAACCGTAGCATCAGTATTTAAAACATAAAATACATCGTTGTTTACTGTATTAATAGGATATCCTATATTAATTGCTTCTTCAAATTCTCCAGTTTCGAAATTAACTTCAGATTTAAAGACATCATACCCTCCCATATTTTGGTGTGCTTCCGAACTAAAAAAAAGTGCATCCTCAAAAGGATGAATAAATGGTGCATCTTCATTGTATGGAGTGTTTATAGTTGATCCTAAATTAAAAGGCTCACCCCATTCACTATTGGGAAGTTTTTTTATCATGTATAAATCTTTCCCACCAAAACCTTCTGGACGGTTACTGGAAAAAATAATGGC
>CAYJMI010000011.1:0-4858 GCA_964371285.1 uncultured Vicingus sp.
CCAATTCTTGGTCCTTTTTTGCCTGTTTTTGGTTTTCATAATTGCTAGAAATGCATTTTTAGTTTTATTCGAACTTTTAAAAGGTTCTTTGTAATTTAGCCAAAAATTAGGTTTATGTCGAAAAAAATAATGGTGGTGGTTGGTACCCGACCAAACTTTATTAAGATTACTCAATTTGAGAAAGAATTAGCTGTTTGTGGAAATGAGTTTGAATTTATATTAGTTCATACCAACCAGCATTATGATGAGAATATGTCGGATATTTTTTTCTCGCAATTAAAAATTAAGAATCCTATTTATTTAACTATTACCAATACAACTCCTGCTGCTCAAATTGGGCAAATAATTATTGAATTGGAGAAAACCATTGCAGCAATTCAGCCTGATGCTTTAATTGTGGTGGGTGATGTAAATTCGACACTTGCAGGTGCAATAGCTGGAAATAAAACCAATACAAGGTTGTTTCATTTAGAAAGTGGATTGAGAAGTTACGACAATGAAATGCCAGAGGAAATAAACAGATTAATTACCGATTTAATTGCTGACGATTTTTTTGTAACCGAACAAAGTGGTTACGATAATTTGATGAAAGCAGGTAAAACCGAAAAACAAATTCATTTTGTAGGAAACACCATGATTGACACCTTGGTTGCTTTTGATGAATTGATTCAACAAAATGATATTTTAGAGAAATTGGGTATCCCCGAAAAAAGTTTTGTGTTAATGACCATGCATCGTCCGAGTAATGTAGATACAAAAGATCGTCTAAAGATTTTATTAGATATTATTAAAAAAATAGCTGAAAAAAGTTATTTGGTTTTACCCATTCACCCACGAACAAAAAATAGTTTAGTAAAACATGGGTTGATGGATGAACTCACCAACAATCCAAAAGTAATTATCACTGAAGCATTGAATTATCTGGCATTCCAAAAATTAATCAGTACGTGTAAATATGTGTTAACTGATAGTGGAGGCATACAAGAAGAAACAACGTTTAGACAAATACCTTGTTTAACCTTGCGTGAAAATACCGAACGCCCATCAACCATTACCATCGGCAGTAATGAACTGGTTGAATATAATTACGAAGCGGTTGCTGAAAAAATTAACCAAATAGAGAACGGCACCTTTAAAAAAGGTCAAATTCCTCCATTTTGGGATGGAAAAGCAACTAAACGGATTGTTGAGGTGTTGAGAAAAGTTTTATAAGACTACCGAAGTAGAGTTACCGTTCCTTTAAATACCTTTTTATCATCAGTTTGATTATTAAAATCAAATGTTACTTCAAAAATGTAAAAGTAAGTACCATCAGGAACTTCACTTCCAGAAGTGGTTCTTCCGTCCCAAACTTCGTTAAGTTGGTTAGATTCAAAAACAAGCAACCCCCATCTATTATAGATTAATTTATGAATGGATTTAATACATGATGCTTTTATATTAAATCCATCGTTTTGCCCATTTTTGTTTGGCGTGAAAACATTAGGGACGAAAATCTCATTTTCACCTTGTACAAAAACAGTTACTGTATTATTTCTTGAACAATTGCTACCAATATTGGTAGCAGTATATGTGGTGGTTTCAAAAGGTGATGCAATAGGATTTGAACAGTTTGTGCAACTTAAACCACTGGAAGGTGACCAAAAATATGAACTTCCTCCTGAAACATTTAACTCTGCTGAATTACATGGAGAAGTATAAGCATCATCAGAAATTACCAGATTAATTAATGAATCCACCATAAGATTGATAATCACTAGGCTATCACAACCAGCAGAAGAAGTAAACATTTCTGAATAAGTTCCTGCTAAAGTTTGAAATACACCACCAATCAATAGACTATCTCCTTGACAAATGGATTGATTTTGAGTGGTAGTTGATGTTGAATAAATTGTTACAGGAATTGTAATAGAATCTATACAATTGGTATCATTTGTAACAATTAGTGTTACATTAAAATTGCCAGAACTGGTATAAAAGTGAGAAGGATTTTGAGTTCCTGATAAAAATGTACCATCACCAAAATTCCAATTCCAATCAATGATGTTATCAATGCTGTCTGTAGATAAATCTGTAAAATAAGTAGTATCTCCCAAACAAGTTGAAGTAGATGAAAAGTTTGAAGAAAGATTGCATATCGGAATTACTTCAATACATAAAGTATCTATGTTAACACTTACAGGACTAGAAGTTAAACTAACAGAAGAACTGTCTATTAATGTTACTATTGTTGGATTATAATTTTGTGGATTGATAGTAATTGTACTACTAATAATAGCATAATCACCTTCATTACAACTGGAAAAAAGCTGATTATTGGTCTTAATTATTAACATATTACTTAAAG
This sequence comes from uncultured Vicingus sp., assembly GCA_964371285.1. GTDB lineage: Bacteria > Bacteroidota > Bacteroidia > Flavobacteriales_E > Vicingaceae > Vicingus. Next base: position 2,348 of record CAYJMI010000011.1, read on the forward strand.
CTCCACTACCTTGAATACCTGATAGTAAATAACCTCCATCGTATGTTTGTTGTAATAATTTAGAATGTTCATAAGATGGAGTGCCAAATAATCTATGACTTAAAACGTTTCCTATACTATCAATTGATAATATTCCAATATCAAAATCTCCAAAGCCATTTCCATCTAAACAAGTACCTATATCATAATTATTAGAATTATTTTTTATTATTTTTAATAAAAAATCTATTCCATTTCCTGTATCATAAACTTTCGCCCAATTTAAATTTCCCGTATTAATATTAATACTTATAATCATCCCATCAGAATTTCCTCCAAATACTTTTTTATTACGAGTAAAACCTGTAACTAATGCAGTTGTTACATCGGACATAATCATTGAATTGAAACTTTCCCATCCATCAAACGAACCAGAGGTATACGTTTTAAACCACAAAATATTACCTAATGAATTTATTCTAGCAATATAACTATTCGATTCACTGGTTGAACCTCCAACATTACCTTCAATTTGACCACAAACTAGATAAGAACTATCAGTAAGAACTAAAATATTACCTATTTGAGTCGCAGTATTTGTTGAAAAAGAATTATTATTCAAAGGTGTCCCTATACTTCTTTTCCAAATCACATTACCTTGGCTATCAACTTTCACAAGAAGTAGATCTCTCTCAATTACGGTTGAGGAAGATGTATTGTAACTATCCGATGACCCTGAAAATATATATCCCCCATCTAAAGTTGATTTAAGCACTCCACCTCTCTCCTGTTGAGTTCCCCCATATTTTTTAGACCACAAAACATTTCCAACGGAGCTAAGTTTAAAAAGTAAAATATCATCACCAACATTTAAAGTTGTGTTATTTACATGTCCTAAAAAAACTAAACTTCCATCACTATTCTCTACAACAGTTTCTCTATCATACATAAATTCATTTCCTGTTCCCCCTATTGTTTTTTGCCATTCAATGGAAAAATCAGGATTAAATCTAATAATCAATAAATCTTCCCCTCCAGCTCCATAACTTTTTGTAGACCCATACATTAAATAGTCTCCATCAGCAAGTTGAATGGTATTACAAGCTCTTTCCTCTTGTAATCCCCCTATTAAAAATTGTCCAGTTACTAGTTGAGAATAAACATTGATATTTATAAGAAATAGAAGGGAAATTAATAATTTCTTCATGGAAGAATTTTCCATAAAAGTAATATAAAAAAATAAAGTAATAAAATTTATTAGTGTATGCAGCTTAGTTTTTGGATTGAAGAATTCTTCTTTCTGCTTAGTTTAGGGTTTATAACCTCTTCATCAAATACACATACATATCTACCATAGATGTAATGTCTTTTTTGTGTACTTTTTCGTCGGGGGAGTGAACAAAATCTTCGGCTGCGCCAATAAAACACCAATCAAAAGGGTAGGGGCTACGTTGTAAAGCATTACCATCGCTACCACCAGCACTTTCGACTTCTAATTGGAAAGGAATTTTGCTTTTTTTGGCTAGATCAATTATTCTGTTGATGTATGTTCTTCTAGGTATGCCTGAATCACGCATGGAGATAGCTACACCCTTACCATGTTTAACACCTTCGGTAATCCAGGTAATGTCAGAAATTAAGGCTTGTTTAACGCCAAAACCTTCGTATAAAAATTTACCCAAATATCCAACACTTCCGCCACCATGTTCTTCCCAAGCGGAGAAAACAATTGCTCCGTTTTCTAATGTTTTAGCTACTTCTAAAGCACTCCAAATCCCCAAACGATTGTCCATGTAACAGCACTGGATGTAGTTTTTGTCTTCTCTAAAGTTGGGCTGGTAGGTTAGGGTAGTACCTCGTTCTATTTCACGTTTAAAGTCTGCCGAATAAACTAAAAACTCATGTTCGTCTTCTTTAACTTTTAAAACGCATTCAATTTTTCCTTTTTCATCTTCGCCAACTAAAACAGCTCCTTTTTTTGCCGAAGGGCCACCAATTTTAATCAAGTTGTTTTTGTAACCAACGGTATAACCTACTGAATCCATGTGGGCGAATATGGCGGTTTTTGGTTGTCCAAAAACTAAAATAATACAGTCTTGAAAATCGTCGCCATAAATTATTTCAGGTTGTACTTTCCAGTTTTTTTGCTCTTTTTTGATGTACGATAGCAAAAATTTAGACATCACATGTTCACTACCAGAAGGAGCTTGGATGGTGCAAAGTTTTTTTAGAAATTTCATTTTAGTAAAAAGTTTATAAAGTTTAAAAGTTTATAAAGAAAACAGGGTTAAAAATTGAGAAAACCTTTAACCCTGAACTATTAACTTTAAACTTGTTTTTTAGTTGTTTAACATCACTGGCATTACCAACATTAAAATTTCTTCGCCATCTTCTACTTTGTCTGATGGTGTTAAAATTCCAGCTCTGTTTGGTGCCGACATGGCAATATTAATTTCTTCAGATTCTAAGTTGCTTAACATTTCAATTAAAAAACGTGAGTTGAATCCAATTTCCATGTCTTCACCTTCGTAC
>CAYJMI010000011.1:4868-56890 GCA_964371285.1 uncultured Vicingus sp.
TCGTACTGACAAGTTAATCTTTCGTTGGCTTCATTAGAAAAATCTAAATCTTCGGCAGAAACATTTAACTCGCTTCCAGTTATTTTTAATCGAACTTGGTGAGTAGTTTTATTTGCGAAAATTGAAACCCTTTTAATTGAATTTAAAAATGCATTTCTACTTATAATAAGTTTGTTCGGGTTTTCTGTTGGAATAACGGCGTTGTAATTTGGATATTTGCCGTCAATTAATCTACAAATTAATGTAGTGTTTCCAAAAACAAACATGGCGTTGGTTTCGTTGTAGCTTATGGTAACTCCATCTGCAACGTTGCCTAAAATATTTTTTAATAAGTTAAGAGGTTTTTTAGGTAAAATAAATGATGATCCTTTTTCAGCTTTTAAATCATTTCGTTTGTAACGAACCAATTTATGTGCATCGGTTGCTACAAAAATTAGGCTGTCTTCGTTTAATTCAAAATATACACCCGACATTACTGGTCGTAACTCGTCGTTTCCACTTGCAAATAGGGTTTTATTGATGGCATTTGATAAAATTAGGGCTTCAATTTTAAGTTTTGATGAAGCATCTAATTTTGGAGTTTTAGGGAATTCAGCTCCGTTTTGCCCGGTTAATTTGTATTTACCGTAATCGGATGATATTTCAATACCAAAATTTGAATTATCAATAGAAAAGGTAAGAGGTTGTTCAGGAAAAGTTTTAAGTGTATCTAACAATAATTTTGCTGGAATGGCAATTAAACCGTCTTCTTTAGCTTCAACATCTAATTGAGCAAGCATGGTGGTTTCTAAATCAGAAGCAGTAATGCTCAACTTTCCTTTTTTAATTTCGAATAAAAAATTATCTAAAATGGGTAAGGTATTGCTAGAGTTTAAAACGCCACTAATTCCTTGAACTTGTTTTAATAAAACAGAACTTGATACTATAAATTTCATATATTTTTTTTGTTTAGAATCTAATTACAACAAACAAAAATAACTTTTTAAAAAAGGTTTACTTTTTAAACTTTTCAATAATTATTAACAAGTTTTGATTAACGATTTGAGATTTGAGATTTGAGATTTGTGGTTTCTTCCAACTTCGGTCTTCGGTCTTCCAACTACTAAATATGTTTTTCTGCATGATACGAAGAACGCACCAATGGTCCACTTTCAACATAACCAATGCCCATTTCCAAACCGATTTGTTTGTATTTTGCAAATTGAGTTGGATGAACAAATTCTACCACAGGTAAATGTTTTGGCGTAGGTTGTAAATATTGACCGATAGTAACAATTTCAGAACCCACCTGTTGCAAATCTTGTAGGGTTTCAATCACTTCTTCTTCGGTTTCGCCCAGACCTAGCATAATACCCGATTTCACTTTCATTCCACCTTCTTTAAGGCGTTTCAACACCTCTAAACTTCTGTCGTATTTTGCTTGAATTCGAACTTGTTTGGTTAATCTTCTTACGGTTTCTAAGTTGTGTGATACAATTTCTGGAGCAACATCAATAATACGTTGTAAATTATCCCATTCGCCTTTAAAATCAGGAATTAAAGTTTCTAGTGTAGTTCCTGGGCTAACTTCTCTTACTTTTTTAATGGTTTCAGCCCAAATAATAGAACCTCCATCTTTTAAATCGTCTCTATCTACAGAAGTAATGACTCCATGTTTAATCTTCATTAATTTAATGGAGTTGGCAACTCTTTCGGGTTCTTGTAAATCGACTGCTAAAGGCTTTCCTGTCGCCACATTACAAAACCCACACGAACGAGTACAAATGTTTCCTAAAATCATAAAAGTTGCAGTACCAGCTCCCCAACACTCTCCCATGTTTGGACAATTTCCGCTTTCGCAAATGGTGTGTAATTTATGACCAGAAACAAGGTCTCTAACTTTTTTATATTCTTCGCCAGTAGGTAATTTAACCCTTAACCAATCAGGTTTTCTAACTCTTTCTACTGTCTTCGTATTTCCATCTTCCATCTTCTGCCTTCCGTCTTCCGTCTTCGGTCTTCTAACTTCCATTTTACTCCGTTTTTTTGCCCCCAAAATTAATGGCAACAAATAAATTTAAAAAAAATTGTTGATTGGGTATATCTGCCATAATTGGAATATTTTGTAGAAATGCATCTAACGTTGCACCTACTTCAATAGCATTTATTCTGTTGGCTTGTCGTGATGATTCAAAATTTAAACCTGCTTTTAAAAATGCACCAGGATAAAATCGACCTGTTAAAAAACCTCTAAAAAAAGATGCTTTTCCAACAATATCACCTCTATCGTGCTTATCAGGGTTGTAACGTTGAATTTCCGTTATCGGAAAATTATCATCATCTTTAGTGATTACTTCAAGGTAAACAGGTTTTGCATAAGCGGTTGTTATTCCAACATGAATAAAATAAGCTATTTCAACCCCTTTTACACTTTGTTTACTGATAAACGTTTTGTGGTTTCCAATAGAAAATCGAGGAGCCAATAAATAATTCATTTTCCCATAGAAATAGCCATTTGAATTATCTAAAATGGAACTAAATGTTTTAATTTCTTTGGGATGTTTAATAGTGGTAAATTCAACTTCATAACTACGTTTACTAAAACCAGAAGTATAAACCGAATAACGATAATTTAATCCCCATCCAGAAGTGTGTATATGCCCACCAAAAACTTTATCTCTTTTGTAAATTGTTCTAGCTTCTTCAAAAACAGTTTCTTGTGCCAACATAAAATATGGCAACAGAATAAATTGTATAATGAAGATAATTTTTTTCATAGAAAAACAAAGTTAGGAAATATAATATTGAAAAGTAACAATGTTAAAATGTAACAATGTGTAGATTTGTAAAAAAAACACTCTCAAATCTCAAATCCACAATTAAAAAATGGCAACATCAACTGTAAAATATTTAGGAAGTTTAAGAACGGAGGCAATACATTTAAAAAGTAAGGAACGAATTATAACGGATGCTCCAACAGATAATCAAGGTAAAGGTGAAGCTTTTTCGCCAACCGATTTAGTTGCCACAGCACTAGCAAGTTGTATGGTGAGTATTTTGGGAATTCAAGCCAATACTAGCAATATAAAATTAGGTGATATTGATGCAGAGGTAACAAAAATTATGAGTGCCAATCCTCGTAAAATTTCTGAAATTGTTGTGGTGATGAACTTTACCAATCACCATTATTCAGAAAAGGAAAAAACCATATTAACCAATGCTGCAAAAACTTGCCCAGTAGCTTTAAGTTTAAATCCAGATATTAAACAAACGATAACGTTTAATTTTTAACTGAAGCGAGTATTTTTTTAACTGAAATACTTAAATGAGAGGCATTAAAAATACATTTCCCATTTTTAATAACGAGAACCTGAGGCGATTCGTGTTGAACATTAAAATCGTTAGCAATTTTGTTAGATAATTCTCTAAACTTTATTAAATCTAAATAGTAAGTAGGAAAATTTTCATCATTTTCCCAAAAAGATTCTAAACGAAATTTTGCAGTAGAACTTATAGCACAACGGGTACTGTGTTTGAAAATTAATACGGCTTTGGTTTCTTCCATGTTGGAATCCTCGACAGCTTTATTAAGGTCTGCCAAAGATTCAATGGATAACCAATTCATTAATTATGCAGGAATATTTTTTGTAGAATTAACTTTTCCGTAAGCAGGGCAAGTTTCATGAGATTTACAAGAAGAGTAAACTATTGCAATTAAAAAAAGAGTGGCTGAGGCAATTAAAACTTTTTTAGTCATCGTATCTATATATTCGTTAGCTTTTTACAAATGTAGTAATATTAATTTTTAAAATAAAATTTAAGTTTTCCACAAAAACATAAAAAAGTTAGAAAGTATTGATTTTAAAGGTTGTTTTATTCAATTTTAAATTGAAATTTTATATTCTTAACCAAATAACTCAAAAAGTTAATTATTAAATGGAAACCATAGACCCAAAAATTGAGAGTAGCTGGAAAACAATGCTCAAAACTGAATTTGAAGCAGATTATTTTAAAAACATTAAAAAAATATTAATTCAGGAAAAATCAACCTTTAAGATTTATCCAAGTGGTGCAAATATTTTTAATGCGTTTGATTTAACTCCATTCAACCAAGTTAAAGTAGTCATCATTGGACAAGACCCTTATCACGAACCAAATCAAGCACACGGTTTATGTTTTTCGGTGTTGGACGGTGTTAAACAACCAAAATCGTTAGAAAACATTTTTAAAGAACTTCAGACTGATTTAGGTTATCCTTATCCAAAAAGTGGAAATTTGACCAGATGGGCAGAACAAGGAGTTTTATTGCTTAATGCTACTTTAACGGTGCGAAAAGGTGAAGCAAATTCGCACCAAAACATAGGTTGGCAAATATTTACCGATGCAGTTATCGAAAAATTATCGGTGGAAAAAGAAGGAATTATTTTTTTACTTTGGGGAGGTTTTGCAAAAAAGAAAGGATTAATGATTGACACCAACAAACATCATGTTTTAACCTGTGGACATCCATCACCTTTAAGTGCAAACAAGGGGCATTGGTTTGGTAACAAACATTTTAGTAAAACCAACGAATTGCTGTTGAAAATGGGAAAATCACCAATTAATTGGAAAATAGACTAATTCAAAAATTACTACGTTTATACAATTTATTGAAGAAATTAACGCTCATATTAGTTTTCATCATTTTGGGAATAACCAATAGTTTTTCCCAAAAAATAGAATTGTCTATTTTATTTAATGACACCACCCTTAAACCATCAAAAATAATTACCCATAACAAGTATTTTGAAGCTGCCTTGTTAAATTCTGAACTCAATAAAACCATTACCGAACTCAACAGTAAAGCCTATTTAACAGCAAGTATCGACAGTATAATTGTAGATACCACCTTTTATAAAGCATACCTTTATCTTGGTAAAACCTATAAATGGAGCTATTTGAAACCTATAAACGTTGACGAAGAAGTGTTGAGTAAAATTGGTTTTAGAGATAAAGTGTTTAACAACAAACCTTTCAATAAAAATCAACTGAATAGTTTTATTTACAGAATAATCAATCATTATGAAAACAATGGGTTTCCGTTTGCATCTTTACAACTGGATAGTGTGAAAATTGAAGAAAATACATTTCGTGGAAACCTAGTACTAAACAAACATCATCGTTATATAATTGATAGCGTGTTGATTCATGGAAATGCAACTATATCAAAACAATACCTCCAAAATTACATTAGAATAAAAAATGGAGACAGTTACAATGAAGCCTTAGTAAAAAACATTACCATTAGAATTAAAGAACTTCCATTTGTTGACGAAAAACAACCTTTTAAAGTTATTTTTAATGAGTCGGAAGCTAAGATTGTGTTGGATTTAAAGAAAAAATTAGCCAGCAGATTTAATGGAATTTTAGGCGTTCAACCCAACAACGAAACTGGAAAATTGAGGTTGACTGGCGATGTGAAGTTGAATTTACTCAACTCATTTAGAAAAGGAGAAGAAATTTATTTTAACTGGCGTTCCATTCAAGAAAAAACGCAAGATTTAACCAGCGGAATATCGTATCCTTTTTTGTTTAACACACCTTTTGGTTTAGACTATAATTTTAAACTGTATAAAAAAGACACTACTTTTATTGATGTTTTTAATAAAATTGGTATTCGATACATTTTAAAAGGAAACAATTATTTTAGCGTTTTTTATCAAAACAAAAGTTCTTCATTACTTTCCACCAAAGGATTTAGCTCGTTAACCGTTTTACCTGATTTTGCAGATATTTCTTCTCAATTGTATGGAATCGGAATTCATTATGCAAAATTAGATTATAACCTCAATCCTAGAAAAGGTTTTAGTATAATTGCTGAAGGAGCGGTTGGTAAGAAAAACATAAAAAAAAATAATGCACTAAAAGAGTCGCTTTACGATGGAATAAAACTAAACTCGAGTTTGTACAACGCCAATGCTGTTATCGATTTTTATGTTCCTTTATCAAAACGTAATGTGATAAAATTAAGTTCTAAAAACGGGTTTACGATTAACGAAAGTTTATTCGACAATGAATTGATTCGAATAGGTGGTTTGTTTACATTGAGAGGTTTTGATGAAGAATCGATTTATACTACCTTATTTAGTATCGGAACTTTAGAATATCGTTTTATTTTAGAACAAAACTCCTTTCTTTATTTGTTTGTAGATGGTGCTTACTACGAAAAAAACAACGTAAAAGGATATATTTCCGATAGGCCTTTTGGTTTTGGTACAGGAATGAGTTTCGATACCAAAGCCGGAATTTTTTCAATTGGATATGCCCTTGGTCAGCAATTTGATAACCCTATTTTGTTCCGTTCAGCAAAAATACACTTCGGTTTTATTAACTATTTTTGATTTAATTACCTTTGCCTCTCTTCTCCAAGCCTTAGAGAGTAAGAGGATGAAATTATGTCGAAACAACAATAAATAAATAAAGTGGAGATATGAATATTAAAGATTATAAAGAAAAACAATTAAGATTATTTAAAAAGTATTGGTACATTTTAGTTTTAATTGGACTCACAGGCATTGTTACAGGGATAATTCGGTCAAATAGAATGGATAAAGAAATCCAAGATTATGCTAATATATATCCCTATTATAATACTGCTAATTTTATTTCAGGAATAGTTATGTATATACAAGACCCTAGTAAGAGAATGAGAAGAGGTGATGGTATTGAATTTAAACTAAATGATGAAAAGGGTTATACATTAGGATGGGCAGTTAATAATACCTACTATCCTAGTGAGTTATCAAATTTCGTACAAGTTGGTGATTCTATAACTAAAGAATGTGGAACGGATTCTGTGCTAATTTATAGAAATGGAGACGTATATTATTTTATAATAAGTAAGAGAATTAATCGAGAAGGAAATTATTACTGAGTAAGATATTGGAATTACTAGAAAAAAATAGACAAAAGTAGTAAGTCAATAAGCCACTTTTTTTAATTTAATAATTACTTACCTTTGCACCTTATTTTTAGAAAATTATATGACCACCATCATAAATCCGATTTATTTTAACGAAGATAAAATTCTTGAATTAAAGCAGCAATACGAGCATGGGATTCCATGTAAACATATTGTTCTTCCTGATTTTTTAGATGAAAAAATTGCCACTTCGCTTTACGAGAACTTTCCGAAAATGGATTTGTTGAATGTGAAACGTAAAAGCATTAACGAAAACAAAAAAGAAGATTATCATTTTGAGCGTTTTCATCCTGATTTTTTAAAAGTCAAAAACGCCTTAGCCGACCCTGCTTTTATTAAAATTGTAGAAACCATTACTGGATTAAAAGATATTGTAACTACCAACGATGCTCTTGGAGCAGGAGTTCATCAGGGAGCTAACGGAAGTTATGTTGATGTACACATTGATTCCAATTTTAACCCCATGGAAAATTTGTGGCGACGTTTAAATTTGTTGATTTACTTAAATAAAGATTGGAAACCTGAATATGGTGGTGATTTGGAATTGTGGAACAAAGAAATGACCAAATGTGTAACCACTGTTCCATGTGATTTTAACCGAGCAGTAATTTTTTTAACCGACGAAACTTCTCCTCACGGATATGGAAAAATAACTGTGCCGGAAGGAGAAACCCGAAAATCTTTTTATACTTACTATTCTACCGTTACCGATAAAAATTTTAAATACGTAGATTCACACTTTATTGCCCGACCAGATGATGCTTTGGGTAAAAAAATTGCAACATCTATTAAAGAACCCTTAAAATTAAACATTAAACGATTGTTAAAAAAACTAGGCATAACTTCGCTAGATTTTCAAGATAAAAACAAAAAGAAGTTTTAGGAGAAGACCGAAGACGGAAGCCCGAAGACGGAAGTAACCAGAAACTAGAAACCAGAAACTAAAAAACATGGCACGTAAAAAACGACACAATCCATTCTCGAAAGAAGCAACAAAAAAAGCCTTGCGAGTTTTTCAATTTATCAAACCCTTTAAAGTCCCTTTTATTTTCGGACTATTTGTATTGCTACTTTCAACAGTTGCAACGTTGGCCTTTCCTAAAATTTTAGGTAATTTGATGGATGCTGTAAAAAGCTCATCCGACAAGGAAGTGGTTTATTTTATACGCATCATTATAGGTTTATTTTTTGTGATTGGAGTAGCTGCTTTTTTACGCATTTATTTATTCGGAATTGTTGCCCACAAATCGTTGGCATTGCTCAAAAACAAAACTTATGAGCATTTGATATCATCGCCCATGAGCTTTTTCTCACAAAAAAGAGTAGGGGAGTTAAGTAGTAGAATTAGTGCTGATATTTCGTTGTTGCAAGAAACCTTTACCATTACTATTGCGGAATTGATTCGTCAAGCTATTACTATACCCGTTGGTTTGTTTTTCTTATTTTATATTTCAAGTCGATTAACCGTTTTTATTATCGCAGTTATTCCCGTTATTGCACTTATTGGAATATTTTTTGGGAGATTTATTAAAAAACTATCGGTTACTGCACAGGATGATATTACCGACTCTAACAAAGTTGTTGACGAAACCTTGCATGGAATTGCCAATGTAAAAGCTTATGCTAACGAATTTTTTGAAATAGTACGTTATAAAAAAAGCATCGACCAATCCGTTGAAACTTCCATAAAAAGAGCAAAATGGAGAGGCATGTTTATTGGTTTAATTATGTTTGTTGCTGGTTCGGCTTTAATGGCAATAATTTGGTACGGTTTGCACATGGTTCAATTGAATGAGGCTGATCCAACTAAAGGAATTACCATTGGCGAATTGTTGCAATTTGCATTGTATGCAGCTTTTTTGGGTGTTTCGTTTGGTGGAACAGCCGATTTATTTTCTCAATTGCAAAAATCAATTGGAGCAACAGAAAGTTTAATGGATATTTTGGAAGAGAAAACAGAAGAAATTTCTTTGACCAAACCTAATACTATTAAAATTGAAGGCAATTTATCGTTCAACAATGTTAGCTTTTCTTACCCATCACGACGAGATATTAATGTGATAAAAAACATTTCGTTTAATGTTGAAAAAGGAAAATTATTAGCTTTTGTTGGTCCTTCTGGAGCTGGAAAATCAACTATTGCGGCATTAATATTTGGTTTTTATAAACCTACCGAAGGAGATGTAACTGTTGATGGTAAAAACCTGAATGAGTATCACTTATCAGAAATAAGAAGCCAAATGGCAATGGTGCCACAAGAAGTAATGCTTTTTGGAGGAACCATTAAAGAAAACATAGAATACGGAAAACCAGGAGCAACCGAAGAAGAAATATTTGAAGCTGCAAAACAAGCCAATGCTTTAGATTTTATTGAAAGTTTTCCTGAAAAATTTGAAACACTTGTGGGAGATAGAGGTATTCAGTTGAGTGGCGGACAAAAACAACGTGTTGCCATTGCCAGAGCCATTTTAAGAAATCCATCCATATTGGTTTTGGATGAAGCAACCAGTGCATTAGATTCGGAAAGCGAACGATTGGTACAAGAAGCTTTAGAACGTTTAATGAAAGGTAGAACTTCTATAGTTATTGCCCACCGATTATCTACCATTAAAAATGCAGATTCAATCATTGTATTGGATAATGGTAAAATAAAAGAAATAGGCACACATGCCGAATTGTTGAAAAAAGACAACGGTATTTACAAAAACTTAAGCACCATTCAATTGGCTGCGGTGTAATTAATCTCAAGTATGAAAAATATATTCAACCAAAACGACACCTCAGAAATAATTGCAAGAATTAATAATCTAACATCTTTAACAAAACCAATTTGGGGTAAAATGGATGTTGCCCAAATGTTAGCTCATTGTAATGTTACGTATGAGTTGGTTTATGATAACAAACACCCTCAACCAAAGGGTTTTATGAAATTTATGTTAAAAATTTTGGTTAAAAACACGGTGGTAAGCGAAAAGTCTTATAAACAGAATAGCCACACTGCTCCATTTTTTATCATAAATAGCAACAAAGATTTTGAATTAGAGAAAAAACGTTTAATCGATTATATTTCGAAAACTCAACAGCTTGGCGAAAAAGAATTTGATGGTAAGGAATCTCACTCCTTTGGTGAATTGAATAAAACGGAATGGAACAATATGTTTTACAAACATCTTAATCATCATTTGAGCCAATTCGGGGTTTAACTAAACCTTCAAAATAATAACAGGAATTTCCTCTTCAACAGCATTGAATAATTCAATTACATCAGCATTCATCATGCGAATACAACCGTGTGAAGCAGGTTCACCAATGTATCCTTCTTCCGAAGTTCCATGGATGTAAATAAATCTTTTGTACGAATCAATGTCTCTACCTCTATTAATACCGGGTTCTTCGCCATGTAACCACATAATGCGAGAAGTAACATCATCCGTCAATGATTTTTGTTGTTCGGTAAATATTTTAGCGGTTTTACCTGAATATTCTCTGGTGTAAAATAATCCGCCGAAAGGGACATTGTCGCCAATTTTTCGTTTAATAATATGCAAACCTAAAGGAGTTTGGTTGCTGTTAAATTTGTTTCCAATGCCATAAACTGAGGTGGAAATAGGATATTTTTTTACCACTTTTTGATTTTCTATTAAATACAATTTTTGATATTTTATAGAAACATAAACAAACTTGGTAAAATTTTTATCAGGATACTTTAAGTTGAGGTATTCAGTTAAAAAATCAGCTATAGTTTCGTTTGATGATTCGACAGCCTCATGATAAACGGTTTCATCTTCGGGTGGAATACCAACAATATAAGGCGATTTTACCACTTTTGTACTTTTACACGAGAATAAAAAAAATGCAAATCCAAACGCAACACTAAAAGCTATTTTTCTGATTATACTAAAAATGGAATAAATTGTCGCATAGTTAAAATAGTTAAATAAGAGGTAGGAAGACCGAAGTCCGAAGACGGAAGTGCTTCGGTCTTCGGTCTTCGGACTTCCGACAAAAAAATAATTCGACAATTTATCCCATTTAATATATAGATTCATCACTTTCCTTTACTCATTTTGTCCATAATACGGTAAAAAAGGTTGGGCAAAAGGGTTTTAAACGGAATAGCAAGTAATTCTTTGTTGCCAATATACACATGTTGTTTGTTAAGTTTTAAAGCTGCAATCAATTTACGAGCAAACACGTCAGTTTTCATACCATTGATTTGTGCAGGGCTGTCTTGATTGGATATACTTCCATCAGCATTTAAAGAATTGATAGCAGCATTGGTGTTGATAAAACCCGGAGCAACCAACAATACGTTGATGTTAAATGGTTTTAATTCCATACGCAACGAATCGTAATAACCATACAATGCGTGTTTTGAAGCTGCATAAGAAGTATGAAAAGGTAATCCAAACTTACCTAAAATACTGGTAGTAACCACTATGTTGCCCGATTGTTGTTTTTGCATCACAGGAATTACGGCTTTGGTTAATGCTACATTTCCAAAATAATTTACCTCCATTATTTTTCGTTCCACTTCGGTAGTGGTTTGCATGGCTGTACCTTTTTGACTAATACCACCGTTGTTGATTAACACATCTATTCTCCCAAATTTTTCAACAATTTTATTTACCCAATTTGAAGCATCGGTACTATTTTCTAAATCTATTGGCAATACCAAAATAGCTTCATCAGGCAAATTGGTTTTTGTTTTAACCCGTTGCAACTCACTTTCTCTGCGTGCAGAAATAACCAATTTACAGCCTTCTTTAGCAAAAGCATAACACAAACCTTCTCCTATTCCTGAAGAAGCCCCTGTTATCCAAACTACTTTATTTTTTAGTTCCATTAAATTGGTGTATAAAGCAAATTTATGAATTTAAACCCTTTCTCTAAAACAAGATGAGCCAACTTATAAAAATACGGTTGTGGATAAGTTGGAAAATCAAATGGTTTTGTTATATTTGAAAATAAGATAGAGTTGTAACCATCATTTTTTTGGTAGACTTTAGTAAACGTAAGTTAGTAAACGTAATTTTAGTAAACATTTTATTTTATAAAACTAAAAACGATTTTTAGTTTTTTCTTTTCTTCTATTTTGAGGGTTTTGACAGCCCATTTTGGATATCCTGAATTTGGCACATCTTTTTTTATCATATTCCGTTTTTGGGTTAAATTCGTATATTTGTATACAATTATTAAAATCTAATAGTCAAGAGATAAATATATATAAATGGCAGCCCCGTTAATTAGAATTAGAACAGAAGGATTTAGAGCTATTGGTAAAGCTGATATTATTATCAATGGTATTACTGTTGTAACAGGAGAAAATGGGTGTGGTAAAAGTACCATTTCAAAACTATTATACTATTTATACAAAACAGCATCTAATTATGATTTGTTAGTTTCACAGGAATTAAAATACAAATTACAAAACGTTTTTCAATTTTTGGAAATATTACAGCATGAACTTTATTCTGTTAGAAAAGATAATAGTATTAGAGAAGAATTGAGAAGAGAATTATATCTTTTAAATAAAAATACTGATAAATCTATTATTGAACAGTATAAAAATTGGTTAACACTTATAAAAAAAACATCCGAATTATATTATACTCAGCCAGATTTATTTAATGATAGAAGAGAGATATTAAGAAATAATCCGAGAAATTATAGGTTAAAACGTATCTTAAATGATGTTCTAAAAATTAAAAATACCGATGAGGATGAAAATGCTCCTTTACAATTTGAACAAGTATCTTTATTTGTAAAGGCTATTTTCGAAGAAGCGATTGGTAAAGTTGAATCCCGTCCTACAGCATTGTTTATTAAAGCTCTTAGAAACGTTTTCACAGAAGGGGAGCTACCAAAAGTATTTGATGTTTTAGAATTTGAAGAACAAATTATTTCATTAAGTAAAACCTCTCTATCTATTCCTTACTCAATTCAAAATGCAATTTATATTGATACACCAATGATGTTAGGAGTAGATAGTTCTGATAATGAGCATTGGGATGATTTAAATGAATTAATTTCAAAATCTGGTAAATCATCCTTTTCCTACATTTCTCAATCAATAAGTAATGGAATTATTCATGGCGACGTATCTGTTAATGATAGTTCTGATTTTGCAAATGATTTTATTTACAAGCACGAAGATGGTTCAATATATAATCTTTTAGATTGTGCAACTGGCATAAAATCGTTTGGTATTTTACAATTATTATTAAAAAATGGCTCTCTGACTGATAAAACTTTATTGATAATCGATGAGCCTGAATCACATTTACACCCTCAATGGATAATTGAATATGCTCATTTAATTGTTTTACTGAACAAAATAGTTGGTATAAAATTTTTTATTGCTTCGCACAATCCCGATATGGTAAGTGCAATAAAACATATCGCTGAAAAGGAAAATGTCAGTGATAATTTAAATTTCTATATTGCTGAAAAACAACCAAACAAATACGTATACGACTATAAACATTTAGGAAAAGAAATTGATCCAATTTTTGCTTCATTTAACATAGCATTAGATCGTATTCATCAGTACGGTGGTTAACTTATGAAATATTGTTCTGAAACAACAACTAATCACAAAGTAGCTCAAACGTATACTAGTTGCATTGAAGATATAAATAGTTTCATTGCAAATGAAGGTTACGATGGGCTTCTTCCTCTGTTTACAAAATCTGAGGTAATTTTAAATATGGATAAAGTTGAAACTTTTGTTTCTGCATCTATTGGTCGTAAAGAAAAAAATAAATCAATGGATATGGTTTTTGGAATTACTGACCCAGATAATTCCATAAAAAAACAAATATTATTGGTTGAGTTGAAATTTAATATGAAAGATTTTTATGGGTTAAAAAGGCAAGATTTAGAGGGAAAAGTTGCTGGGACAACTGCTATACTTACTGATTCAAGCCCAATATACAAGCAGTACATTTTTATTTTTAAAACTCAATGTTTACAAGAAGCATTAAACAGAATATATCGAATGGTTCCAAAAATTGAAAGTAACTATATCGCTTTGGATATTAATCTATTAAAAGAAACTTTTTTCTAAAATTTCCACAGTTACATCAATCTCCTCGCTACTCCAATCGTCCCGCTTGGAGTTTAAAAACAACCTCTTTTTTTTCTAATAAATATTCCGTTCAAAATATTAACTTTGACGCTTTTAAAAGTGGAACAATGGAAACTGCTAATAATGGCTTGAAAAGTAAGGTAACAGCCGCAACACTTTTAGTCGCTCTAGGTATAATTTATGGAGACATCGGAACAAGCCCTCTTTATGTTTTAAAAGCCATTGTTGATGATCGCCCCATTTCTGAAATGTTAGTATATGGTGGGATTTCCTGTATTTTTTGGACGCTAACATTTCAAACAACATTCAAATACATCTACTTAACACTTAAAGCTGATAACAACGGTGAAGGTGGTATATTTTCGCTTTATGCCTTGGTTCGTAGATATGGAAAATATTTAGTTATTCCAACAATTATAGGAGCATCAACCTTGTTGGCAGATGGAATTATCACTCCTCCTATTTCGGTTTCTTCAGCAGTTGAAGGATTAGCTAATATCAAAGGTTTAGAACACATCCCTACAGTTCCAATTGTTATCGTTATAATATCTGGATTATTTTTCTTTCAACGTTTTGGAACACAAAAAGTAGGTACAGCTTTTGGTCCCGTAATGTTTGTTTGGTTTTTAATGCTTTTTACTTTAGGAGCTATCCAAATTGCTCAACACCCTGCAATTTTAAAAGTATTAAGTCCTATTTATGCTTATCAATTTTTAACCATTTACCCTAAAGGATTTATTTTGCTTGGAGCCGTATTTTTAGCAACAACTGGAGCAGAAGCCCTATATTCTGACTTAGGGCATTGCGGACGAAAAAATATTAGAATCACATGGGGTTTTGTAAAAATTTGTTTACTCATAAACTATATGGGTCAAGCAGCTTGGTTGATTAACTTAGGAGAAAATACAATGCTGAATGAACGAAATCCCTTTTTCGAAATTATGCCATATTGGTTTTTAATACCAGGTATATTTATAGCAACATCAGCTGCTATTATTGCTTCACAAGCTTTAATAAGTGGAAGTTACACCCTTATTAACGAAGCCATGAATATGAATTTTTGGCCACGTGTTGCTGTAAGACAACCTTCAGAAACTAAAGGTCAAATATATATTCCTAGTGTAAATATAATGCTTTGGATAGGTTGTATTTTAGTGGTTTTACACTTCCAAAACTCTTCAAATATGGAAGCGGCTTATGGTTTAGCCATTACTCTTACCATGATGGTAACAACCTATTTGCTTAACTTTTTTCTATTGTTTAAATTAAAATGGAATAGAATAATTGTAGCACTATTAATGGTACTTTTTGCTAGCATTGAAATTTCGTTTTTTATAGCCAATATTCAAAAATTTCCGGATGGAGGTTATATAACAATTCTCATTTCTTTTATTTTTATTTTTATTATGTATTCTGTTTATTCGGGCAGAAAAATAAGCAACCGGTTTACCAAGTTTGTTGACCTTGGTAACTACGTAAATAAGATACAGGAATTAAGTCAGGATGATTCTATTTCCAAATTTTCCACTCATTTAATTTACCTCACAAAAGCCAATACTAGATTTGATATTGAAGAAAAAATTATTAACTCTATTTTTTCAAAAAAACCAAAAAGAGCGGATGTTTACTGGTTTGTTCACATTCATAGAACAAATGATCCTTATACACTTTCTTACGATGTTTCTGAATTAGTTGATGATACCGTGATTAAAGTTAATGTTAATGTTGGTTTTAGAGTTCAACCCAGAACAGAATTGTATTTCAAAAAAATTGTTCAAGATTTAATTTCAAACAAAGAATTAAACTTACACATTCGTCCAGACGGTTCTACAAAATATAACAACGAACCAGATTTTAAATTTGTGGTCTTTAAAAAATTCTTTTCAGTCGAAAATGAATTTGCACTCCGAGACGGCATAATTCTCAAAACTCATTTTCTATTAAAACAGATTGGGCTAAGTGATGAAATAGCTTTTGGGCTTGATAAAAGCGATGTGATAGTTGAACAAATACCATTAATTTATCAACCAATAAGTAATGTTACTTTAAAGCGTAATAACATTGATGATATAGAAATAGAACTTTAAAGTTAAAAATAAGTTGATACTTAACTTCATTTTTATTCTGAGTTATTCGTTCAGAATAATTCATTCAAAATAGTAACTTTGCTGCCTTAAAAATTTAGAATTTAATGGAATTAGCAAAATCGTATTCGCCACAGGAAATAGAAAGCAAATGGTACGCTTACTGGTTAAAAAACAAGTTTTTCGAATCTAAACCGGATCATCGTGAACCATACACCATTGTAATTCCTCCACCCAACGTAACAGGAGTTTTGCACATGGGACACATGCTCAACAATACCATTCAAGATGTGTTGATTCGCCGTGCTAGAATGTTGGGCTACAATGCCTGCTGGGTACCCGGTACCGACCATGCTTCTATTGCTACCGAAGCAAAAGTGGTAAATTTATTACGTGAAAAAGGTATTACCAAAGCCGATATTTCTCGCGAAGATTTTTTAAAACACGCTTTTGAATGGAAAGATAAATACGGCGGAATTATTTTAGAACAACTAAAAAAATTAGGTGCAAGTTGCGATTGGAGCCGTACACGTTTTACCATGGAACCCAAGTTAAACGAAGCGGTTATTAAATCGTTTGTTGATTTATACAAAAAAGGATACATCTATAAAGATTGGAAAATTGTAAATTGGGATCCGACCGCACAAACCACTTTATCGAACGAAGAGGTTATTCGTAAAGACGAACAATCGAAATTGTATTACGTTAGCTACAAAATAAAAGACAGCAACGAAACCATTACTATTGCTACTACCCGACCAGAAACCATTATGGGCGACACCGCTATTTGTGTTCACCCAAAAGACGAACGCTATCTTCATTTACATGGCAAAAAAGCCATCGTACCAATGATTAACCGTGAAGTACCAATTATTTGTGACGATTACATTGATATTGAATTTGGAACAGGTTGCTTAAAAGTTACTCCTGCCCATGATACCAACGATTACGAAATTGGTCAGAAACACGGTTTAGAAATTATCGACACCTTCAATGACGATGGAACAATGAGCGAAAAAGCTCAATTATTTGTTGGGGAAGATCGTTTTGTTGCCCGTAAAAAAGTTGCCGAATTATTAAAAGAATTGGGTTGTTTGGTTAAAGTAGAAGACATTACCAATAATGTTGGATATTCTGAACGTAACCCAACTACTGTGGTTGAACCAAAACTATCATTACAATGGTTTGTTAAAATGGACGAAATGGTAAAACCAGCCATGGAACACGTAATGAATGATGATATTCAAATGTATCCATCAAAATTTAAAAACACTTACAAACATTGGTTGGATAACATTCGCGATTGGCCAATTTCTCGTCAGTTGTGGTGGGGACAACAAATACCTGCTTATTATTACAATGAAGCCAACGAGTATGTAGTTGCCGAAAACAGTAAGGAAGCATTGAAATTAGCCCAAGAAAAAACAGGAAATACCAACCTTAGTAAAGCTGATTTACGCCAGGATGAAGACGTGGTGGATACCTGGTTTTCATCATGGTTATGGCCAATAGCTGTTTTTGATGGTTTTGGTGAAGATAAAACCGATTTTAATTATTATTACCCGACCAATGTATTAGTAACAGGTTGGGACATTATCTTTTTCTGGGTTGCCCGAATGATTTTTGCAGGTTACGAATTTAAAAACGAAAAACCATTTAAAGACGTTTATTTTACTGGAATGGTAAGAGATAAACAACGTCGAAAAATGAGTAAATCGTTGGGAAATTCGCCTGATGCACTGGAATTGATTGAACGATTTGGAGCAGATGGTGTTCGTTTTGGAATGCTTTCGTGTGCTGCTGCGGGTAATGATTTGTTATTTGATGAATCGTCGTGCGAACAAGGAAAAAACTTTTGCAACAAATTATGGAACGCCTTTAAATTGGTAAAAGGTTGGGAAGTTGACGAAACCATCGCTCAACCAGAAAGTGCAAAAGTAGGCATTGAATGGTTTAACGCTCAATTGAACAAAACCCTTGTAGAACTCGAAAATAATTTTTCCAAATACCGTTTATCGGAAGCATTAATGGAAACCTATAAATTAATTTGGAACGACTTCTGTTCGGTGTATTTAGAAATTTCTAAACCTGCTTACCAACAACCTATCGACCAACTTACCTATCGGAAAACTATCGAATTTTTTGAACAATTAATGGCAATTTTACACCCTTTTATGCCTTTTGTTACCGAAGAGTTGTGGCAAAATTTAGGAACTCGTGAAGATGGTGAATCGTTGATGATAAATCCTTTTCCAAAAGCCGGTAAAGTTGATGAAAAGTTAATTGACGAATTAAACTTCGCCATGGAGGTAATTACAGAAATAAGAACCATTCGTAAACAAAAAAATATTCCAAACAAAGACCAAGTAGTATTGTTTGTAAAAACCAATCAAGATACCAACAAAAGATTTGATTCCGTAATTTCTAAGTTAACCAACTTATCATCATTGAATTATACTAATGATAAAATTGACGGAGCTTTTTCGTTTGTGGTAAAATCGAACGAATATTTTATCCCTATTTCTGAAAATGTAGATGTGGAGGCAGAAAAAGAAAAAATCAAAAAAGAACTGGATTACACGTTAGGATTCTTAAATTCGATAAATCAAAAATTATCGAACGAGAGGTTTGTAAACAATGCTCCAGAGCAAGTTTTGGCCATTGAACGTAAAAAACAAGCAGAAGCAGCATCAAAAATTAAAGTATTGGAAGAACAATTAATTAACTTCGCATAATACACAAATAAATATATACAAATGAATTGCCTAGCAATCATAAACCGAACAAAGTGAACTCACGAATACATATATAAAAAACAAATATTAATGAGTAATACCATAAACTAAAATAAAAAATCATGAATAAAAAAATAACTTTTATCGTGCTATTAATAGCAGGAAGCCTTTCAATGAATGCACAAAATGTATTCAAATTTGGAATCGCAGGTGGATTAAATATTTCCAAAATGAGTTCAGAAACAAGCTCAAAATCTTTAACCGGGTTTCATGGAGGAATAATTACTGAAATTAAATTACCTATAGAATTAGGTGTGGAAGCTGATGTATTGATCTCTACTAAAGGAGGGGTTTATGAAGGTTATGATAGTAATTTTCAACCAAAAGACGTTGACTTTAAATTAATGTATGTTGATGTGCCAGTTTTGGCTAAATTATATATGTTAAAGGTGATAAACATTCAGGCTGGTCCACAATTTTCGTATTTGTTGAGTGGAAAGTACGATGGAATTGATGTTAAAGATAATTTTAATTCGATAGATATTGCTATCGTAGCTGGTTTGGGTCTAGATGTTTCAAAACTACATGGAGCTGTTCGTTACAATTATGGTATAACAAATGTTGGAGCTGGTGATCGAAAAAATAGTGTAATTCAAGTTTCTTTAGGTTTTTGGATTAAATAGATAAAATCTTTATCCCTAACTTTGACTAATAGATAGTATTATTTAGCGTCAATGAGAAATTAAAGTCAGAATGTTAAAGATAACGATTATTATAAAAAGATAACGATTGTTATAATCTTAACATATTTAACATATTTTCATAATATTATCATAAGAAAGCAATTGTCCTTAAACAAGAATGATTTCAAAACTCTTATTTACAGTGTTTTAAGTTAAATTCAATTTGTTTTTGAATTGTTTGTTTAATTTATATTATTTATTTTTGGTGCAACCATTAAACAAAAGGACTAGTCTAGAAATAAATAAAAAATAAAACTTATGATAAAAAAGTGTACCCTTTTTGCAGCATTCTTCTTATGGATAAATGTAATTGTATTTGCTGGCGAAGAAAAAGAATCCGATTTTCATTTTACAGAAAATAAAGGACAACTTGATAGTCGAGTAAAATATCATACCAAAATACATGTTGGAGATATTTTCTTTGAAAAACACACATTTACTTTCGATTTATTTAATGCTGAAGATTTAGATCTTGTGTATAAAGTTCGTCACGACAAAAAAATGAGGGAACTAAATGAAAACAAATCTATTGTTCTTAGAAAAAGTGTTTATAAAATGAATTTTTTAAATTCAAACTCTAATGTTTTCTTAACCCCAAATGATAATATAGGATATGTAAAAAATTATATCAAAGGGAATGACCCTTCAAAATGGGCTTCAGACGTTGAATCTTTTGAGAAATTAACTTATAACGAAATTTATAATGGAATTAGTGCTGAAATTTATACCAAAGATGACCATCTAAAATATGATTTTATTGTAAAAGTAGGTGCTAATCCAAATGATATCTTAATAAATTATGAAGGTGTTGATGGATTAAATTTAAATCATGGTATTTTAGAAATTAGTTTACCTAATACCTCTGTAAAAGAATTAAAACCTATTGCTTATCAATACAACAATGGAAAAAAAATAATAATTGATTGTGAGTTTGTAATTAATGGAACAAATGTCTCCTTTCAATTTCCTCAAGGATATGATAACTCAAAAGAATTAATTATTGATCCAACTTGGATATTCTCTACACTTACCGGTTCTACTGCCGATAATTGGGGTTTTACAGCAACCTATGATGATAACGATAATTTTTATGGAGGAGGTATTGCTTTTTCATCTGGTTTTCCAGTATCATCAGGAGCATATGATGTTACTTTCGGAGGAGTAATAGACGCAGCTATTATCAAATATAATCCTACAGGAACCACCAGAATTTATGCTACTTATCTTGGCGGCTCGCAAGCTGACCAACCCCATAGTTTAGTTACCAATGCTGCTGGTGAATTAGTTGTTATGGGAGCAACTGCTTCAACAAATTTTCCAACATTAGGAGCCTACGATGCTTCTTTTAATGGAGGAACAACAGTTTCTCCAAATTCAGGAACTTTTACTGGCGGTTCTGATATATTTATCACCAAATTAAATGCTGCAGGAAACGGAATTATTGGTAGTACCTACCTTGGTGGAACTGGAAACGATGGTTTGTCATTAAATACTAATTTAATGTTTAATTATTCTGATGAAAATAGAGGTGAAGTAGTTATTGATAATAATGGAGATATTTATATTGCTTCAACATCAAACTCAACAAATTTTCCAACTACTTTAGGTAGCCATAAACAAACCAATTCAGGAAACTTTGATGCTGTTGTTGCAAAATTATCACCTAATTTAGGTACATTATTATGGTCTTCATACCTTGGTGGTTCATCTGGAGATGCTGGCTATTCTATTCGAGTTAACGAAACAAATAATACCGTAGTAGTTTGTGGAGGAACAGTAAGTAATAATATTGGAACCACTCCAGGGGTTATTAACCCAGCTTATGGAGGTTCTACTGATGGTTACGTAGGTGTATTTAATAATTCGAATGGTTCTTTAAATGCTCTTTCTTATGTAGGAACTGCTGGTTATGATCAGGCTTATATTTTAGAAGTAGATAAATATGGTAATGTTTTTACTACTGGACAAACAAAGGGAGCTTATCCCGTTACAGGAGGAGTATATAATAACGCTGGGTCTGCTCAATTTATTCATAAAATGAATAGCTCTTTAACTACAACAGATTTCAGTACTGTTTTTGGTACTGGGCAGAATAGTGCTGTTGATATCTCTATTACAGCTTTTTTAGTTGATAATTGTAGTAATATTTATGTTGCTGGTTGGGGAGGTAGTACAAACAACGAAGGAACAACTACTGGGTTGCCGATAACGCCCGGTGCAATAAAAAGCACGACTGACGGTAGTGATTTCTATTTTATTGTTTTAGAAAGAGATGCTGCAAGTTTGCTGTATGGAACTTATTTTGGACATAACAGTTCTGCAGAACATGTTGATGGAGGTACTTCTCGATTTGATAAAAGAGGAACTATATATCAAGGTGTATGTGCAGCATGTGGTGGCGGTAACAATTTTCCATCTTCACCTGGTGCTTATTCAAGTACCAACGGCTCATCAAATTGTAATTTTGGCGCCATCAAAATTGGGTTAGATTTTCAAGGTATTGTCGCTAATGCAGATGACCCAGGTGATATAACTTTATGTGGTTCTCCTTATAATGTTGATTTTTCTGCAGGTTCAACACCTCCACCCAATACTTTTTGGGATTTTGGTGATGGTAATACTTTAGGTGTTGGAAGTGACTATACACCTATGCATACCTATGCTGATACAGGAACTTATACCGTTATGTATGTTGCTATTGATTCTTCATCATGTAATATTGCTGATACTGTTTATCTAGATGTTACTGTTATCAATAATGGAACATTAGATGCTCAAATTAATATTCCTCCTTATGACCCTTGTGATGATAGTTTAACCATTCAATTAGAATTTACAGGTTCTGGTGCTGATTCCATATATTGGAGTATGGGTAATGGCGATACCTTTATTAATGATACTTTATTTAATTATACTTATACCACAGGAGGTAATTATATTGTAACGATGCAAGCGTATGATTTTGCTTGTGGAGGATATGTTGCTGTTTCTGATACTATTTATTTTACTCCAAATTATACATCAGTAAATGCGACACCACCAACCGACCAAGTATTTTGTGCCCAACCATACGAAGTAACCTTTGACGCAGGAGCTACACCTCCACCAAATAACTATTGGGACTTTGGAGATGGAATAGGCACATCAACCTTACCAAATATAAATTATACGTATGCAGATACAGGAACCTATACCATAATGTATGTAGCTATTGACTCAACCACATGCAACATTGCAGATACAGCTTATTATACCGTACAGTTAATAAAACCTGCTGTATTGGACGCACAATTTACTATTCCACCTTACAACGATTGTCAGGATTCATTAACAATAGACCTTCAATTTACAGGCACGGGAGCAGACTCATTGTATTGGGATATGGGAGATGGAACAACCTTTATTAATGATACAGTAATTTCTTATACATACCCTCCAGGAACATACATTGTTCAATTTGAAGCATACGATTTAGTGTGTAACAACATGGAAACATTTACCGATACTATTGATTTCAACCCCAATTATACATCAGTAAATGCGACACCACCAACAGATCAGGTGTTTTGTGCACAACCCTACGAAGTAACCTTTGATGCAGGAGCTACACCTCCACCAAATAACTATTGGGATTTTGGAGATGGAGTAGGCACATCAACTTTACCTAATTTAAATTATACGTATGCTGATACTGGTACATATACCATTATGTATGTAGCTATTGATTCAACCACATGTAACATAGCTGATACAGCCTATTATACTGTCCAGTTAATTAAACCAGCTGAACTAGATGCTCAGTTTACTATACCACCTTATGATAACTGTCAAACTTCGCTTACTATACAATTAGATTTTACAGGAACAGGAGCTGATTCATTATATTGGGACATGGGTAATGGAGACACGTATGTAGATTCTACTTCTATTACATATACTTACAATACTCCCGGTAATTATATTGTTTCTTTTGAGGCGTATGATTTACAATGTAATAACACGGAGATTTTTACCGATACCATATACTTTAATCCTACTTTTACTACTGTTAATGCTACACCACCTGCCGACCAGATATTTTGTGCTCAGCCATACGAAGTAACCTTTGATGCAGGAGCTACACCTCCACCAAACAATTATTGGGATTTTGGAGATGGAGTAGGAACATCAACTTTAGCAAATTTGAATTATACTTATGCTGATACTGGTACATATACCATAATGTATGTGGCTATTGACTCAAGCACATGTAACATAGCAGATACAGCTTATTATACTGTTCAGTTAATCAAACCAGAAGAATTAGACGCTCAATTTGCTATTCCTCCCTATGATAAATGTCAAACTTCAATTACCATTCAATTAGACTTTACTGGAACTGGAGCAGATTCGTTGTTTTGGAACATGGGTAATGGAGATACATTTATAGATTCTACTTCTATATCTTATACATATAATGTGCCTGGAACATATATTGTTTCTTTTGAGGCTTATGATTTACAATGTAACAATACGGAGATTTTTACTGATACTGTATTTTTTAATCCAACTTTAACACAAGTAACAGCAGTTAGTCCTGGAAATGTTCCAATTTGTGGGACTATACTAGCAGTAAACTTCTCTTCTGGAACTCCTGCTCCGCCACAAAATTATTGGGATTTTGGTGATGGAACAACTTCAACAACGTTAAATCCATCACATGTTTATACTAGTGTAGGAACATATATTGTTCAGTTTGTGGCTATAGATTCTACTACTTGTAATATTGCCGATACTGTTCCTTTCATTGTAACGGTTTCAAACTCTACATTAGATGTAAACATTTCTTACACACCACCAATTCCATGTGAAGCTTTAGATTATAAAGTAAATTTACAAGCTATTGGAACAGGGGCAGACTCTATCTATTGGAGCATGGGAGATGGAATGGAATTCTATAATGATACCATTGTTGCTTACGAATATACAATGCCAGGTACTTATAACATTCTTGTAACTTTGTTTGATGATATTTGTCCACCTAAAACAGTTGTGCAACAAGCAGAGTTTATTGAGGTAGGTGAAACAACAGGTATTATACCAAATGTATTTACACCTAATGGTGATGATTGGAATGATGAATTGGTTTTTGTAGGTGTTGACAATACTCAAGATTATAGCATTAAAATATTTGATCGTTGGGGTAGATTGGCTTTTGAATCTACTGATCCAGATAAAAATTGGGACGGTAAAAATGCCTCTGAAGGAACTTATTTCTATGAACTACGCTATACTGACGTTTGTAGTTCGGAAGAAAAAATTGTTACTGGCACAGTTACATTGCTTAGAGGTCCTAAAAAATAATAAAACAATTACAAAATTAAATAAGGCTGATTTTTACAAAATCAGCCTTATTTTTTTTAACTCAAACTTTAATTATGTTAAATATTTAGACAATAAACAAAATAAAGAACAAAGCATTTTAAGGTTACAAATGAAAATACTACCTTAGTTGCATCTACAATTTTAAGTCTAAAAAAACAATAATTTTCCCATGAAAAAAACTATTTTTCTGTCTTTATTATTTTCTTTAATAATAAGTAATTCATTTTCTCAACAATCAAAAAAACAACTTGATGTTGATTATGAAATCAATCAATTTTTAATTAATGATGTTTCTCATATAAAAGTTAAAGAATTTATAGTTAAACAAATTAGAGCAACGAAATTGGTGAAAGAAATTGATAACCATGATTTAGTTCACTTCTTTTTGGATAGATATGATTCGAATGTTAAACAACCTTTAATTGAAAGATTTAAAAATCAAAATTCAATTAAACATTCCGAAGTTTTAGATTTCATAAACCTCGAATTTATGCCAAAATTAGTTGAATCGTACAATAAGTTTAGAGAAAATTTCCCTAAGAAAAATAATTCGCTAAGTAAGAATCAAATGAATTTCATTAAGTTCAAAAATAATGAAACCCTAAAAGGAGCTGGTGAACCTTGTCTAAACGCAGATTTTGAAACACAGGATGCTACTGGCTGGGATTTGAATTACGGACAAATTGACGCTGCGCCAACTGCACCTTTTAGCTATATTAATGTTGTTCCTACAACATTAGGATCATCTACTCAACATTCTATCATGACTGGAGCTGGAACAGATGCAATTGGAGGTTTTCCAGTTGTTTATCCAGGAGGAACATCATCTTTAATGCTTGGTGATGGAACTGGAACTAACAACAGTGCTGCTGATGCATCTCAAACCTTTTTGGTAGATGCAAGTTCAGCAGCTTTTAGTTACAGCTATGCAATTGTATTAATGGATCCAGGGCATACAACTGCCGAACAACCATATTTTAAAGTAAACATGTATGATTCATTAGGCAATGCTATTGCTTGTGGAGATTATGCTGTAGTTGCAGGTGGAAGTGGTGCTGACCCTGATTTTCTGCCATTTACTTTTGGTGGTGAAAATGGAGTTTACATGCCATGGAGAACGACATTTGCTCCTTTGAATGGTTATATTGGTCAAAATGTAACCATCGAATTTATTGTAGGGGACTGTGCTCAAGGAGGACATTTCGGTTATGCCTACATTGATGCTTCATGTTCTTCAATGGAAGTTTTAGGTCCAGATACCATAACTTGTACAGGTCCAATTCAAATTTCAGCCCCTCTAGGAGCAACAAGTTATTTATGGAGTCCAACTGGTGAAACAACTCAAACTATAACTGTTTCAACACCTGGTCAATATGAAGTTGTTGTTACACCAGTAACTGGTGCCTTTTGTAGTATTACGCTTACAAAAGATATTTACGAATTTATTGATACTGTTAACGCTGCATTTACAGCAATTCCAACAACTATTTGCTCAGGAGAATCAATTTCATTTACTGACCAAACAACAGTTTCTGGTATTGGAACAATCACTTCATGGGAATGGGATTTTGATGGAGATGGAACTATAGATAACTTTACTCAAAACCCAACTTTTCAATTTAATACAGCAGGTAGCTTTAATGTAAATTTAAATGTAACTACACAAGGTTGTTTTGACGACACAACAATACAAGTTGTTGTAAACCAAACTCCTATAGCAAATTTTTCTGCACCTGAAGTTTGTTTAAGTTTAACAACCCAATTTACTGATGGTTCGTTGGGAACACCAACAACATGGAATTGGGATTTCGATAATGATGGAAATTCTGATGAAACTACTCAAAATCCAACTTTTACTTTTTCATCAATGGGTGTTTATCCTGTAAAATTAACTGTAACTGATGGCGGTGCATGTTCACATGATACAACTATTAATGTTATTGTTTCGCAAAGCTCTACATCAATTTTTTCGGCTACAAATGTTTGTTTAGGCGTTACTACCAATTTTAGTGACTTATCATTAGGTGGTGTTGATACTTGGAATTGGGATTTTGATAATGATGGAATTGCTGATAATACTACTCAAAACCCAAGTTATACATTTGGTTCAACAGGCACTTTCCCTGTAAATCTTCAAGTTTCTGTAGGTAGTAATTGCATACATGATACAACTATCGATGTTACAGTAACAGAAAGTTCTACAGCAAATTTTACAGCTTCAACGGTATGTTTTGGAACTCCTACAGTATTTACTGATAATTCTAGTTCAGGAGTTGATACTTGGGAATGGGATTTTAATAATGATGGTATAATTGATAACAATGCTCAAAATCCATCCAATAATTTTCCTTTACCTGGAGTTTATCCTGTTAACCTTCAGGTATCAATTGCTGGTCAATGTGCTCACGATACAATTATAAATATTACAGTAAATGATATGGCTGTCGCAAATTTATCTTTACCACAAACTTGCCAAAATGATACTGCATTTTTTAATGATTTGTCTTCTGCAGGTGTTGATACTTGGAATTGGGATTTTAATAATGATGGAATAGCTGATAACACAAATCAAAACCCTACTTTTATTTTTCCAGCTTCAGGTTCATATCCTATTAATTTAGAGGTTTCTTATGGCGGAAATTGTTCTCACGACACTACAATTCTAGTAACTATTTCTTCAAATCCTACAGCAAATTTCAATTCAACTGATGAATGTTTTGGAAACATAACCAATTTGTTTGACGCTTCATTAGGAAATGGAGACGTAATTACACAATGGGCTTGGGATTTTGATAATGATGGTGTAATTGATAACACCAACCAAAATCCTTCACCAATACTTTCTTCTTCTGGGTTACATTCTATAGAATTAATTGTTACAACTAGTATTGGATGTTCAAATTCTTATGTTTCTTATATAAATGTGCATAGCCTTCCAGTTGCTAATTTTATTATTGAATCTAATCCTTGTGAAGAAAATGCAGTAAAATTCTCAAACATTTCAATAAATGGTGGTGGAACTATCTCTTCTTGGAATTGGGATTTTAACAATGATGGCTCGATTGAATCAACTCTTTCAAACCCATTATTTGAATTTGATAATTTAAGCTCAGTAACAATATTATTAGCTGTTGAAGATAATTTTGGATGTGTTGATACTACTATTAAAACGATAAACATTGAAGCATCTGTTAATACAGAAAATGTAGTTCCAAATATTTTTACTCCAAATGGCGACAATTGGAATGATAAATTGGTAGTAAAAGGAGTTGATATAACCAAAAATTATAGTATAAAAATATTCAATCGTTGGGGAAGACAAATGTTTGAAACAACTGATGCAACAGAATATTGGGACGGTGAAGGTGCTGACGACGGAACATATTTTTATGAACTAAAATATACTGCTGTTTGTAGTATAGAAGAAAAAGTTGTTACTGGTACAGTTACTTTGCTTAGAGGTCCAAAAAAATAATAAAAAATGATTAAAACAAAAGAAGCCCATCCGTCAACTGACGGATGGGCTTCTTTTGTTTGATGAAATTCAATTTAACGATTTAGTGTAAAGAGTTCTTGTAGGGAAAGCAAACTCTAATCCATTTTCGTTAAATCGTTTAAGAATTTCTAAGTTTATCTCTGATTGCGTATCAACAATATCAGACTCTTTTTTTATGAAATAAATAAAGTTTATTCCTAAATTAAATTCACTAAAATTAATAAATCCAACTAATGTTCCTTCATCTAAATTTTGGTTACTTGATGAAATTTCCTTTAATATATTCATGGCTTTTTGAATATTTTCAGGAGTTGTTTCATAAACTAAGCTCAGGTTTAATGTTACCTTTCTCGATGGTTCAGCAGATACATTCTCAACCATGTTGCCTATAAACAATGAGTTTGGTATAGTTACCAATCTACCCTCTAAAGTCCTCATGCGAGTAACTTGGAAACTAATTTCTGTAATAAACCCATCAAACCCATTAATTTTAATTCTATCTCCAATTTTAAATGATTTTATGGTAAAAACCATAATGCCTCCAAACATATTCGAAACGGTTTCTTTTGCAGCCATAGCCAATGCCAAGCCTCCAATTCCTAATCCGGCAATTAAAGCTCCAACATCGTATCCGGCATTGTTTAAAGCAACAATAATTCCTACTGACCATATTACTGTTCTTATCCCTTTTTGTACTATTGGAACAACTTGATTATCTAAATCAGTTTCCGACTTTTCACTTAACGGCACTATATATTCTCTAATAATAGCATCAATAAAGCGTGAGATAAACCAGGTAACATTTATTGCAACTAAAATGTGATAAATTTTATTTAACCAAACATCCAATCCTTCAGAAAAATGAAGCCGCTCTAATCCAACCCAAATACCCGCAATAGCTAATGCCAAAACAACAGGCTCTTCAATCATGTCTAAAATAATATCATCTAATTTGGATTTAGATTTGGCCGTAATTTTTTTTAGAAATTTGTTAGAAATCCAAAAAAGTACTTTACCAATTATAATTGAACCTAAAATAATTAATAAGCTAATTGACCAATCTGTAATCGTATTATTATAAAATTGTTTTGCAAAAAATGCTGCCATGATACTCTATTTAATTTTTGCAAATTTAGCAAATCAATAAGAAACTTCTAAAATGATTTACATGAATAAATACGTATGGTTTTTGTAAGTTTGTTTTGTTCTAGAACTACAAAATTGTATTACAATAAACTCATATTAACACTTATCCTTATTCAAACGTTGAATGTATCTTATGCTCAGGATACATTAAATGTTAAACGATTAAAAACTGTTGTGGCAACAGAAGCAATAGTTTATTCAGCTAATATGGTTGGATTATCTCAGTTGTGGTATAAAGACCAAGCGTCGAGTAATTTTCATTTTTTTAATGATAACGAAGAGTGGCTATACATGGATAAATTTGGCCATACCATGACCTCTTATTACGTTGGAAAAGTTGGATATTCTGCTTTACGTTGGAGCGGAGTAAACGAAAAAAAATCGATTTGGTATGGTGGAACTTTAGGATTAGTTTTTTTATCTTCTGTTGAAGTGTTTGATGGATTTTCGAATGGGTATGGATTTTCAATTGGCGATATGGCAGCCAATGCCTTTGGCTCAGGTTTGTTCATTGGTCAACAACTAGGTTGGAAAGAGCAACGAATTTTGTTAAAATATTCGTTTTACCCCACCGATTATGCAGCAAAAAGACCCAACGTATTAGGAGAAAATTTTTTGCAACAATCGCTTAAAGATTACAACGGACAAACCTATTGGTTAAGTGTAAATGTGGCTTCTTTTTTAAACGAGGAATCTAAATTTCCTAAATGGTTAAATGTGGCTGTAGGTTATGGTGCTGATGGAATGTTGGGTGGACGAGATAATAAATTTGTTTCTAATAATCAGTATTTTGATTATTCAGACATTAAACGACAAAAACAGTTTTACTTGTCGTTAGACGTGGATTTAACCAGAATAAAAACTAAAAATCAGTTACTTACAGGTTTTTTAAACACCTTTGGATTTATTAAATTTCCTTTTCCAGCATTGATGTTAGAAGAATCTGGAGTATTTAAACTTTTGCCAGTTCAGTAAAAATAAAAAAGAGGCGGACAATTGTCCGCCTCTACTTTTTTTAAGGGTGGAAGACCGGGTTCGAACCGGCGACCCTCGGTACCACAAACCGATGCTCTAACCAACTGAGCTACAACCACCATTTAAGGACGGCAAATATAATACATTTTTATTACCCACCATAAAATTATTTCCAATAATTTATGCTATTTCTCATATTGCGTAAGGCTATATTCCTAACTTTGTTAATATGAGTAATTTAAAAAATACCCTGCTGAATGTTGAAGGAATGACCTGCACCAACTGTGCTTTAGGTATAAAAAAACAGTTAGAAAAAAAAGGTTTGAATGATGTGGATGTAAATTTTTCTACAGGAGAAGTACTTTTCAGAAATGAAATTAATTTACCCATTGAAGACATTAAAAAAAGCATTGATAGTTTGGGATATAAGGTAATTGAAGATAATTCAGAAGGTCATCATGGTCACAACCATTCAAAAATATCCACTATCGAAAAAAAGTTTTACTTCTCCTTAATTTTTACCATCCCACTATTTCTCCACATGTTTTTTCCACATCATTATTGGATTAACAATCCATGGGTTCAATTATCGTTGTGTTTACCAGTTTTTGTAGTAGGCTTTTTGCATTTCGGAAAAAGTGCTTTAGGTTCGCTTAAAACAATGGTTCCAAACATGGATGTATTAATTATTATTGGCGTAACCTCAGCTTTTGTTTACAGTTTAATTGGTGTTTTTCAATACTATGGAACACCCGAAGATCATAATTATTTATTTTTTGAAACTGCTTCTACAATTATTACATTGGTTTTATTGGGTAATGTAATGGAACACCGTTCGGTAAATCAAACCACCACAGCCATTAAAGAACTTACTCAACTGCAAAAAACAGAAGCTACAAAAGTGCTGGCTGATGGAAGTTTAGAAAAAATTGATTCCGTTTTATTAGTTAAAGATGATGTGATTTTAGTAAACCAAGGTGATAAAATTGCCATTGATGGAGAAATTATATGGGGAGAAGCCACCATCGATGAATCCATGATTACTGGAGAAAGTGTGCCTGTTGAGAAAACTATTGGTAACAAAGTGGTGGGAGGAACTATTGTCGAAATGGGTTCCATTAAAGTTAGAACCGAACATGTTGGAACTGAAACCGTTTTATCAAAGATTATTGAAATGGTTAAATCAGCTCAACAAAATCAACCACAAATACAAAAATTGGGAGATAAAGTAAGTGCTGTTTTTGTCCCCGTAGTTATTGGAATTGCTCTATTAACCTTTTTAGTGGCTCATTTTGGGTTTAACATTACTTTGCAACAATCTTTAATGCAAGCCATTGCTGTATTGGTTATTTCATGCCCTTGTGCAATGGGTTTAGCTACGCCTACCGCTGTAATGGTTGGAATTGGAAGAGCAGCAAAAAAAGGAATTTTAATAAAAGGTGGAAGTACGTTAGAGCAATTTGCCAACATTAAAAACATTGTATTTGACAAAACAGGAACGTTAACTACCGGAAATTTTAAGATAAAAGATATTAACATCTATCAAACCGTTACTGAAAAAGAAGTAATGGATTTGGTTTTTAGTTTAGAAGAATTTTCATCCCACCCCATTGCAAAGTCGATGGTGCTTGATTTACAAGCAAAAGCAACACGTATTGTTTTTGATAAAATAGCTGAAGTTAAAGGTTTTGGAATTGAAGCTTTTGACAACAAAAACAATCATTATCAATTGGGTTCTTCACGCTGGATAAATGATGGAAATTTCAAAAACACACATCAAATTTATTTATTAAAAAATGATGTGTTGGTTGCCGGAATTGATATTGAAGATGAACTGAAACAAAATGTAAAATCGACCATAGCCTTGTTACACGCTCAAAACATAAACACCATTTTATTAAGTGGTGATGTAAAAGAAAAGTGTGAAACTATGGGGCAGCAATTAGGTATTTCAAAAGTTTATAGCGAACAACTTCCTGAACATAAACTTGAAATCATTGACCAATTAGTTGCCAATTCTCCCACTGCAATGGTTGGCGATGGTATTAATGATGCTCCTGCATTAACCAAAGCAAACGTTGGTATTTCGCTAAGTAATGCTACACAAATAGCTGTGCAGAGTGCTCAAATTGTGTTGTTAAACCACAAAGATTTTAGTCAGGTGTACGAGGCTTTTCTAATTAGTAAGCACACGCTTAAAACCATTAAACAAAATTTGTTTTGGGCATTTTTCTATAATGTAATTGCTATTCCGATAGCTGCATTTGGTTTTCTAAATCCTATGGTTGCTGCTTTAGCTATGGCTTTTTCGGATGTTATTGTGGTGGGTAATTCTATTCGATTAAAAACGAAGAAGTTGAAGTAAGTCCTATATAAATTTATCTCAAAAATAATATGTTTTGTAGATTAGTTTTAATATTACTTTTTATAGCTACTCATTACGTTTCTGCTCAAGAAAAAAATAATTGGTCAGTAGAAATGCATGGTGGTTTTCCAATAAATATACCACTGCCTTTAACCATTAAACAGCACAATCAACCCGATATAAAACTAACGGCTCAATTTGATTCAGAACCTTTTGTACCTCCTGTTTATTGGGTTTTTCGAATTAGTAAATGGAAAAACAACAAAGCTTGGGAATTTGAAATGATGCATCAAAAATTGTATTTAAAAAATACAACTCCAGAGGTTCAATATTTCAGTATTACTCATGGTTACAATCAATTGATGGTGAATAGGGCGTTTAAATTCAACTTGTTTAAG
Organism: uncultured Vicingus sp.; assembly: GCA_964371285.1. Classification (GTDB taxonomy): domain Bacteria; phylum Bacteroidota; class Bacteroidia; order Flavobacteriales_E; family Vicingaceae; genus Vicingus. The sequence goes on from CAYJMI010000011.1 coordinate 38,205, forward strand.
GATAAAGAATTTATTTTTAGGGGTGGGGCAGGTATTGTTTTAGCTCACGCTGAAAATATGGTTAGAGGCAAAGAGTTGAACCAAAAACAATCGTTTTTTAATTTGGGTTATTACGTTGCCGGACCAACAATTAATTTAGCCTTAGCTAAACAAGTTCAACTTTTTAATCGGTTTTATATGAATTTGGAAATAAAAAACAACACTTCTTTTGCAAAAATTCCCGTAGCTGATGGTAACGCACTTGTTTGGCATTCAGCCTTTGAATTTATTGCTGGTTTAGGATTTAATATTACTCAACAACCTTAATCATGCGTCGTCATTCCTGCGTAGGCAGGAATCTCTTAGTCTTTGTTTGTGTTTTAGCCTTTGTTTGTGTCCTCACAAACAAAAAAACATCGTTTGTGTGACACAAACGATGGCTATAATTGTTTCTTTACGTAGAGACGGACAATTGTCCGTCTCTACAAAAATTATTTACTCAAAATTTTAAATTCTGTTCTTCTATTTTGTTGGTGAGCTTCTTCTTTTTCGTCATCAAATTTTAGTTTGGCAATTTCAGTATCAGAAATAATCAATTGTTGTTCGCCATAACCTTTAGAAACCAAACGGTCGGTAGCAATTCCAGCATTTATCAAATAATCTACACACGATTGAGCTCTTTTTTGAGATAATTCTTCGTTGTATTTATCACCACCACGAGAATCGGTATGTGCTGAAAGCTCAATTTTAATGGTCGGATTTTCTTGTAACAATTTGGTTAAACGATCTAACTCATTTTTAGAAGCATCACGCAAAGTAGCTTTGTTGTAATCGTAAAAAATGTTTTTCAATACAATGGTGCTTCCCACTTCAACTCTTTTTAAATCAACATTTTTTTCTACCTCTTGGTAAGCGGCAGTTTCGGGTATATTAAAATTTTCGGAATGGAATAAATACCCGTCAGCACGAACAATCAACCCATAGTTTTTACCCGAAGGCAGCGACACTAAATATTTACCGGAAGTTTCGTTCGATTCAAATTTGGCAAGGGTTTTATTTTCTTCAACATCTATCAACTCAATACTTGAATATAGTGGTTTTAATGTTTTAGCATCACGTACCACACCTTTTAAAATGGTAATTCGTTTGGTGGCTGCATCAACTTGTTTTTCAATTATTTTTTCACGAACTGGTTCTGCAATGTTTGCTAATAAATTATCTTCAGCACTTAATTGAACTGGTTTTTCTGGTCCTAAAAACGTAATCATGTAAATGTCTTTTTCGCCAAAACCATCGGCTTTAAACGAAGAATAATAACCTCTTCTACCACTGGCATTGATTACAAAAAATACGTCGTCATCAACAGAGTTTATAGGGTATCCAATATTTTCTGGTTTACCCCAAGTAATTCCATCAGCTTGTAATTTCGACATAAAAATATCGTAACCTCCCATCGTTTCATGGCTTTGTGAACTAAAATAAATAGTTTTTCCATCTGGGTGAATCACGACACTTTCTTCATTGTATTTTGTATTAATAGTTGGTCCAACATTTACGGCTAATCCCCATTCCTTTTTAATTTCATCCCATTTGCTGTAATAAATATCATGTTCGCCAAAACCACCTGGTTTATTTGAAACAAAATACAAGGTTTTTGCATCGTTCGAATAACTTGCCGATGATTCGTGGTTTTTTGAATTAATGTTTTTATTCATTTTAATTGGTTTCGACCACGTAGCCCCAATCAGTTTGGTTTCATATAGGTTACCATCACCTTTATCATCTTTATAAACAATCATGCTTTGTGCATCTGGTGCAACTGCCACAGTAGCATCGTGCTCATTCGAATTTACATTGGTTCCCATATTCATGGGTGTAGTCCATTGTCCACCAGATTTTGTGGTAATGTAAATATCTTCATAGTATTCATTTAAACCTTCAGCAACTCCGCCACCTGTTGTGGTATTTCTTCTTGAAGTAAACATCATTACCGATTCATCAGCAGAGATGATGGCTCCATATTCAGGGTATTTTGAATTAATTACATTTCCAAAATTGTCGATAAATGCACGAATAGGTTTGGCTACTAATTTTTTACCCATTTCGCATTCTTTAATTCTGTTTTGTGTTTCTTCAACCTCAATGGGGTCTTTACCAGTTAATACCGATTGATGTATTTTGAATGCAGCAATGGCTTTATCAAATTCCATGGTTAATTGGTAGCCCATTCCTATAAAATAATTAATGTCTCGAGCTACATTTGGATTTAATTTTTGAGCTTTTAAAAAGTGAGGTAAGCACTCTTCTTTATAAATTGGAGAAACTAAATAACAACGACCAATTCTATAATTCAATTGGGCATTATCCGGGTTAAATTTATTAGCATCAAACAACAATGGCAATGCTTCTTTATATGCACTTGATCTACCTCTATAATCGAGATGATTTACACTCATAAAAGTTTCAGGATAGACTTCATAAACCGCATAACCTTGCTCTAGTTTTTCTTTTGCCAATTTAAACTCCTCTTTCCGTTCCTTAAATAAACCTTTGTCAAAAGGAACATCTTGAGCAAATAAATTAATTCCTACCAACAAGAGTAGAACAAACGAAATTTTAGAAATATGTTGAATTGATATGTTCATGATTATTTACTTTAAAATTAAAATTTAGATTAGTTACAGCTCTCTTGAGCAAAGGTTTTTCCATTTTTTAGTCCTAATGAAGCCGCTTTGTTCCAATCTTCACAGGCTTTAACTTCCTTACGGAGCATTTCGTTTGCTATTCCTCTGTTTAAATAAGCAGGACCAAAATCGTCTTGTAATAAAATAGCTTTGTTACAATCTTCAACAGTTCCTTTGTAATCTTCTAATTTATATTTTGAGGCGGCTCTGTTGTTGTATGCCTGAACGTAGCTTGCTTTTAAACGAATGGCATCATTAAAATCTTCAATAGCAGCTTTATAATCGCCTTTTTCGTGTTTTGCATAACCTCTGTTATTGTAGGCAATGTAATAATCATTTTTTAGTGTAATTGCTTTTGAATAGTTTGTAATAGCTTCGTCGTATTGTTTGTTCATACGTAACACACTTCCTAAATTGTTAAAAGCAAAATACAATTTATCGTCGGCTGCAACTGCTTTTTTATAATCAGCAATTGCACCAGTAATATCTTTGGTTTGACGTTTGGCACTTCCCCTGTCATTATAAGCATACGCATAATTGGGTTTGTTTTTAATGGCATTGTCGTAATCGCTTATGGCTTCGGTATATTTTTCTTGTAAAAAGTATAAACCACCACGGTAATAATAAGCATCAGCGTTCGTATTTTCTTGTTCTATCGCTTTTGTAAAATCTGTCATGGCTTGGTCTTTTTCGTTCCTCTCGTAATGCGACCTTGCTTTTAGGAAATAAACACCAGTATAATTAGCATTTAATTGAATTACAGTGTTTAAATCGATAATTGCTCCTGAATAATCTTTTTTCTGGAATTTCACCGAACCTCTATTAAATATTGCTTTTTCGAAAGTCGGAACTAATACAATTGCCGAATCAAAATCGGAAATGGCTCCATTTAAGTCTTTTGCATTAAATTTTTCAACTCCAGTGTTGTAAAGTTCTTCTGCTTTAGCAACACTTATTGCAGATTCATCGCCGACCACAACATCTTGCGCAACAATAGTTTGAAGGGTTAACGTAGAAATTAATCCAACAACAATAAATTTCAAATAGTTCATAAATTACATTTTTAAAAAGCTAAAATAATAATAAAGTTTAACGCTATCAATTATCTTACCACTTGTTTTTTAATAGTTAATAACAAAAAAAAGAGTTTGTTCATTCAATTGAATAATTTTGCACCATCATGAAAATGCCAGAAAATACCATAAAAGCAGTAATTGCTTATGTTAAAAGTGAGTTAATTGAATTTTATCCAGCACATGAATTGAATAGTATGCTATACATAATGCTGGATAAGTTTTTTGATGTTTCTAAAAAAGAGGTGTTGATTGGTAGCGAAAAACGTTTGTCTGAATCGGAATTGCTTAAAATTATTTATGCAGTAAAGGATTTAAAAAAACACAAACCTTTGGCTTATATTTTGGGTGAATGGGAGTTTTTTGGATTACCTTTTATTGTTAACGAATATACTTTAATTCCACGACCGGAAACAGAGGAATTGGTTCAGCTAATTATTGAAGAAAATGAGTTGTCCAACGTATCTATTTTGGACATTGGTACTGGCTCTGGTTGTATTGCCATTTCTTTAAAGGCAACCATTCCAAATAGCCAAGTATTTGCTTATGATGTTTCTAAAGAGGCACTTGGTGTAGCTAAGCAAAATGCCAATAAAAATAATGTGGAGGTAACTTTTAAAGAAGTCGATATTTTAAACGATGATGATGTAACCTTAAAGTTTGATGTAATTGTGAGTAATCCGCCTTACATTCCTGTTAAGGATAAGGATAGTATGGATAAAAATGTGTTGGAATACGAACCGCACTTGGCTTTGTTTGTTGAAAATGAGCAGCCCTTACTGTTTTATATGGCTATTGTTGAATTTGCTAAAAAACACCTTGCAAATAGAGGCAAATTATATTTCGAAATTCACGAGAGTTTAGGAATCGAAGTTAAAAATATGCTGGAAACAAAAGGATTTAATAATATCGAAATTGTTAAAGACATGAATGGAAAAAATAGAATGGTGAAGTGCAGTTTTGTTGAATAATGAAATTACTTAGGGTTCTTCCAACAAAAAAAATAATGACACGAATCTCACTAATTAACGTGATTAAAAGCAAGTTAAAAAGGTAAAAGGGGTATTGCTCAAAAAACTGTTGCGAAAAAAAGTAAAAAAAGTTGGAAGAATTAAAAATTTATATACTTTTGCACACTCCTTTTTAAGGAAAGTTCTAATTACAAAACTGGTAATTAATTTTACAACACAGCTTAATATAAAATTTAAGCGAGAGTAGCTCAGCTGGTAGAGCGCGACCTTGCCAAGGTCGAGGTCGCGGGTTCGAACCCCGTCTCTCGCTCTTTTTCTTTTTATAAAAGTCGATGCTCGGATGGTGGAATTGGTAGACACGCCGGACTTAAAATCCTGTGTTCGTAAGGACGTGCGGGTTCAAGTCCCGCTCCGAGTACTCTAGCCTCAACAGTCCGTTGGGGCTTTTTTTATCGAAAATACTTGTGAGAAGGCTTCCACCTCTCACATTTAAAGTTTAATCCCGAATGTTTTAATGTTCGGGATTTTTCATTTTTATTATATCTTGTTTTCCGACCCATCTTATAAATAATTAATCTAATTCACAATTAGTTAATAACATTACAAATTTCGTGTATACATTTAGAAAAAAAAGAATGGAAAAGATAGAATTAGAAGACTTAAAAGGATATTGGAAAAGTGAACAAACAATATCTAATAGTGGTATTGAAGTAGATTTATATATTAAAACTAAAGAAACACATGATTATGTTTTTACATCAGTTGTTCGCTTTGAAAACAAAACTACTGAAACAACTAGAGAAGCTCCTGTAGAAATTATTTCCCATCCAGAACTAGAGAAAGAATTTGTGTTAAAAATTGGAAATTATGTAAATCATATAAAAGCTTACACTGGCGAAGGGATGAATTTGGATTGGCAGGATCGAGATTTATCATTTCGGAGGATTGACTTTCTATCATTAGAAACACAAGGAGAGATTCTTAATGGGAAGATTGTAATAGAATAACAAAACCTTAATTTGAAAAATTCTATTTGTAAGTATTGATGTTACACAATCTAAATGATCCTATTTAAATTAAAATTTCGTCTTTAAATAAATACATTAAACAACATCCAGATAATGAGAGATTATAAAATAATACAGATAAATGAACATGGTTCTAAAGGAAATATAAATCCTTTTGTAGTTACATATATTAATGCATTTAACGAAACTATTTCACTTCAATTCTCACCTCAATTTGAAGACAAAAAAGAGTATTTATTTTTTCGAGATAAATTGAATAATTGGAGAAAGCACTTCATAATGATTAGGCAAAAACCAAACTTTGAATATTTTCTATTAATTTGTAATGGAGAAAAAGATATTAATTTAATAAGTGGTTTAAAAGATTATGTACTTAACAATATGTAGCTCTTCAACTAAACATTAATATTTCATGAAAAATCTGTTCATAGCTTGAAGCAAAGGCAATATAGAAGGCTACTTCGAACTAAAAACGACCAAACTACCAACGATAGCAATTTTTCATTTTACTATTTTTTGATTTTTATTATCTTTGTTTCAAAACCAAAACCTTATGAAATACCTTATATCTGCAATAATTATTTTAAGCTCAATCAACCTAAAAGCCCAATCAGAAGTCGAAAATTTTTATTTGTCGGCACCCGAAATTAGTTGGAAAAAGGTGTATGAAACTACTAAAACCAAACAAGAATTGATTGACTATTTTAAAGTTTCTGGTTTGTTTTGGTCAACCGAAACTATTGCTGATACTATGTTTTGCAAACTAAAACCTCAGCATGTTGATGAAACTAAAACTGGTGTTGCTGGAGTTCCTGCCATTGTAAATAAAACAGCTTTTAAAGGGTTGGTACGAATTGAACTGAAAGACAAAAAATACCGTATTGTTTTTACCAACATTATTTTGGTGGGCGATGGCGAAATTTTGAAAAAAGGGGAGGAGCAATCGTTTGAATTGAATTTTTTAACGAAAGAATTTACCGAATACCGACCAGGTTTTTTTAAAAAACCAAACACCGTTTACAACACCACTTTTAGTGAGTTGTTCGAAATTAAAACAAAAGCAAAAGATGAGTGGTAGGATTTAGAATGATTTGAATATTTCTTCGTATTCCTGAAATCGGTGTTCTCTAATGGGTTTTACCTTAGGTTCGGTAGAAAAGTAAAGTAATAAACACGGTGAAATATTTTTATACTTTTCAACGTATTCGTACCGTATCAATTCTTGATTTTTTATGCGTTGTTTTATCTTATTGTGATAAGGATACATATAAAAAACAGATTATTCCATCTCAATAATTTGAGCGTTTTCCATAAATAATTCCTGCACTTTTTCCATTCGGTTGGTAAAAGCTTTATTAAAAACAACTAACTGGCACTTTGGAACGCTTTCGGTTATTCTTTTTACATCGGTGTGGCAACTGTTGTCAAATAAAAATTCTGCATCCTCAACAATTAATAGTTGTAGCCGACCTAAATTAATACCATTCATGTAATACAATTTACTCAATCGTTTGGGAGTAGCAATAACAATATCAACTCCTGCATAAATGTCATCACGTTGGTTGTTAATTTTTGGTTCTTCATAGGCAGAGTAAATTCTTAAATCGGAATTACCCAAAAACATTTTAAATTTTTCTTCCAACGCATGTGCAGCATCTCTGTCTTTTACAAAAATTAATGCACGAGGAACATCGTCAAAAGCAACCCCATTTAATTTTTGTATCACACTCATTACTAAAGCGGTAGATTTTCCACTGCCGTCAGGAGCAATTCCAAACAGATTTAAACCTCCTTTGATTTTTGGAATAATTAGTTGTTGAAAAGGAGTAGGGTTTTCAAAACCCAATTCGGTTAATGATTCTTTTAACGGTGTAATTAATTTTTTGAAAGGCATAATTTTATTTTAACAAAATCTCTTTTGAAGTTGATGCAAAGGTATTAAGAACTTTTTGTAATGGCTTGTTTTAATTGTTTTTTAACGCTAATTAAACAGGTGTTTTTTCATCAAAATATTTGATTAATAACAACTTATATTTAAAAAATGTAATTATTCAATTATTAATTGTACATTTGCACCTAATATTAATAAACAATAAATAACAATGGCTACAGGTAAAGTAAAATTTTTTAATGATCAAAAAGGGTTCGGATTCATAGTACCAGATGATGGTGGAAAAGATTTATTCGTTCACAAATCAGGAACAAGTTCTTATTTAAAAGAAGATGATCTAGTAACTTATGATGTTGAAGACACTCAAAAAGGTCCATCAGCAATAAACGTAGAAAAACAATAGTTTTAAGGTTTATATAAGTAAAAAAATCCCCTCAACTTAGTTGAGGGGATTTTTTTTATTTCTTTTTGTTCAACTGTTCATTCATCTTTTTGAGGTCGTTTCGCACCTGTTGGCTATACCCTTTATCATGAACATATTCATCTTCACCGGCATCGTATTTAATAATTGCCGTTGGAAAATCTAAGTTAGATGCATCCACATTTTTATATTTATTGGCATCCACTAAATCTACAATAAATTCGAAATAATATTTGTCATCTAAATTTGCAGAAGTCTTCGTATTAATATAAACTCGCTCTTCCATAAAGCCATCTTTAGATACTTCAATCATGTATTCATTGTCGCTAAATAATAAAAATTTAAAACGAGCATTACTTTTAGTAAGCATTTTATTTACAATTACATTGTTTTGATAAAGCTTTACTAACGAACCTTCCACTTTTTTTTCATCTTTTAGTATGTAACCGCTCATCTCTAACACGCTGGCTTTTACAGCTAAATATTTTGCAAAAGAAGATAAAGTGACCATCGAAATTAGTAATGCTGCTAATACAACTATTTTTTTCATTTGTAATTTTCTAAATAATAAATTCATTAAATTTTTGGCTAAAATACAAAAATTTTAAAGCTAATTAATATATGAGTATCTAGTAAATTATTAAATTCTCATACCTATGATACAAATATCGTCTACTTGTTGCAAATCACCTTTCCATTGCTCAAATTCTTGAGTAAAAAGTTGTTTTTGTTCTACTAATGGTTTCTGATAAATATGTAATAGTTTTTCTTTCAGTGTATTGTATTTGTATTTTTTTCCTTTAGGTCCACCAAATTGGTCGGCAAAACCATCGGTAAAAATACAAATGTAATCACCAACAGAGCAAGAGAATACATGATTGGTAAAGTCAGTCATTTTATAATTATAGCCTATAGGTTGTTTGTCTGGTTTGTATTCTTCCAACTGGTTTTCTCTAATGATATAAAGCGGATTGTTGGCTCCAGCCCATTGCAATTCTTTAGTATGTAAGTTTAATCGTATCAACGAAATATCCATACCATCATTTGATTCCCCTTCATTACCTTTCTGATTTAACTCTGTAATAATTTTTTGCCTCAATCGGTTTAATACTTCGGCTGGTGTAAGCAAAACATCAGTAGCATTAATTTCGTTTAAAAAAGAATTTCCAAGCATGGTTAAAAACGCACCTGGAACTCCGTGTCCTGTGCAATCTGCTGCCGCAAGATAAAGATGGTTATCTTTTTCCAGAGCCCAATAAAAATCGCCACTTACAATGTCTTTGGGTTTAAAAAATATAAAGTGTGGAGGTAAATGTTTGCTTTCGTGTTCTTCCGATTTTAATAGTGCATCTTGTATTCTTTTTGCATAATTAATGGAATCCATTACTTCTTTATTTTTTTCTTCGAGTTGTATTTTTGCAGTTTCTACAACAAGTTTTTGTTCCTCTATAACTTGTTTTTGTTTTTTAGTAATTTTTAAACGATTAAAAATTATCCCCAACATAGAAACCACAATTAACAAGACCATTGCAATTCCGTACGAAATCATTTTTTGTTTTTCTTCCTTTTCTACAAGTATTATTAAATCTTTTTTATGTTCCGCATCTTTAATCGCTTGTGTTTTTTCAAATTCATATTTTAGCTGTTGATTTTTGGTGTTTTTTACTAAATCGTTATTTAAAATACTGTCTTTCATCATGCTATGAAGCTCAAACAATTCTAATGCTTCTTTATAATTTCCTTTTAATTTATTTATCTTACTCAACGTTTGAGCTGAGTTACTAATGTTGGAAGGGAAACCCAATTCTTTAGCTATTTTGTAACTTTTTATAGCGTATTCTTCAGCCAATTTCAGTTCGCCAATTTTTAATAAAAGGTCAGATAAATCTTTTAACACAAAACTTATCCATCTTTTATCACCTTGTTTTTCAAGAATATTTAATGCTTTTAGATAATATTCACGAGCACTATACAAACTATCTTGGGCTTCAAACAATTCGCCAATATGATTGTAACTTAAAGCAATACCAATTTTATCGCCTATTTTCTGTTTTATTTCAAGTGACTTGGTGTAATATTTTAGAGCTTCGTTTAAGTCTCCTTTTTTATAATAAATCAATCCAATATTATTGTAAGTATTGGCTATTCCCCTCTTGTAGTCGGTTTCTTTATCGTGTTTCAACGATTTTTGATAACATTTTAAGGCATTATCATAATCCATTTGGTCGTAATAAATAATACCAATATTATTATATAATGAGGCTATTCCTTCATGATCGCCTAATTCTTCTTGTATTTTTAACGACCGCTGATAATATTCAATGGCTAAATAAATGTTGCCTTGACTTCGATAAACAAAACCTATATTGTTTAAAGAAGTAGCTATACCGGCTTTATCTTTTATTTCTTCATGAATTTTTAACGATTGGTGATAATATTTTAGTGCTAAATCAATATCTCCTTTAGTTTTATACACATAACCCACATTGTTTAATGCATCAGAGAGTTTACTTAAAAACACTTTTTTCTCTTTGTTTGAAAGTTTTTTATTTGCTAAGTTTTTTTTAGAAATTTCGATGGTTTTATTACAAAGTGGTAAAAGAGTATCGAGATTTGCAACGTATAATATTTCTCCTAACCCTAAATACGCCTTTGCAAGAGTGCTATCATTACTTTTTGGATTAGCAATAGCAGTATTATAGCCTTCTATTTCTTTTAATTCATCAATACTGTATTGTTGCGAAAAAACGACTAGTTGCGAACAAAAAAAAATTAATATAAAAAGTAAATTCCTAATCATAAGTGCTGCAAGATAAAAATAAATATGATTCAAAACATCAATTTTTATGCTAATTTAATTGCAAATAGTTAGATTTTTTTTACATTAGTAAAATGTTAAAAAACTTATCTTTTTTACTAATTTATTTAACGTTTTCACTTTATGCTGTAGCTCAGGATGAACAAAATGCCTATGCCGACTCTTTAATAAAAGTTTATTCCACTTCAAAAGAAGACACCATTAAAATTGAAGCATTATTAAAATTATCAGAAATATACTACCGAACAAATCCAGATACTTTGGTTGAATTGTGTGAAAAAGCATTAAAAATCATCGATAAAAAATTAAAATCGAAACCGACTCCCCGTGAAAAAGAAATTTTTTTAGTTAATAATGGCTCAGCTTACGCAAATATTGCAGTAGTACAAGAAGATAGAGGTAACCTAAAAAAATCATTAGAATACAATAATAAAGCTTTAGTAATTTACAAAAGTGTAGACTATTTTTCAGGGGTTTCGACCGTGCTAAACAACATGGGTAAAATAATGAAAATGCAGGGTGAGTTTGAAGAAGCTATTAACTTATATACCGAAAGTATAAAGTATGCTGATTTATGTGATAATATTAAAGGAAAAGCCTACACCATTGGAAATATTGGTGCAATCCATTATGCAAATGGGAATAACAATGCAGCATTGGAATGTTTTATCAAAGCTAAAGTAATGCATAAAGAAGTAAACGACATTTTCGGATTAACGATAAGTTTAAATAATATTGGTAGCGTTTATCGAAATTTAAACATGCTCGATATGGCTCTTAAAAGCTATAACGAAACGTATCAATTATGTATTCAAAGTGGTGATTTAAAACAACAATCCAACAGCACATTAAAAATGAGTATAGTGTATGGCTTACAAAAAGATATTATTAATGCAATAAAATTTGGAAACATCGCACTTGTTAAATCAATAGAAGGACAAAGTGGACCTGGTGTTTTAAAAGCATATAAAAATTTATATGACATCTATAAAAAATCAAACAATGTTCCAAAGGCACTTGATTTTTATGAAAAATATGTGGTATTAAAAGATAGTTTAAATACTTAAGAAAACCAAAAAGCAATTATCGAACAACGTATCCAACTAGATTACGATAGAAAATTAATTGCCGATAGCATAAAATTTGAAGAGGGAAAAAAAGCCGAAATTGCTGTAAAAAATATTGAAATTGAGCAAGGAAAAACCCAACGAATGATGTTGTATGGTGGACTTTCAATATTTATTATTCTTTCCATTTTTATTTTTAACCGATACCAAGTCAGCCAAAAGCAATCTCGAATAATTTCAGCACAAAAAAATCAAGTAGAATCTCAAAAACTGTTGGTTGAAGAAAAAAACAAAGAAATTACCGATTCGATAAATTACGCCAAGAGAATACAAACAGCCATTTTACCATCGCAAGCTACTGTTGAAAAATTACTACCCAATTCATTTATTTTTTACAAACCTAAAGATATTGTTGCCGGGGATTTTTATTGGGTGGAGTCTGTAAAAAGTGATGAGTCAAGAGTGATGAGTAATGAGAACCCACCACTCAATACCCATCACTCACAACCGATTTTATTTGCCGCCGCCGACTGTACTGGGCACGGGGTTCCAGGAGCGTTAGTAAGTGTAGTTTGTAGCAATGCATTAAATCACAGTTTAAATGAATTGAATACTGATAATCCCGCTACAATTTTAGACAGAACAAGAGAGATTGTAATTAGTCAGTTTTCTAAAAACGACGACAATGTTCGCGATGGAATGGACATTGCACTTTGTTCTTTAAATTTTTCAACGTTAGTATTAAAATATGCAGGAGCTAACAATTCGCTTTATATTGCGAGAAATAACGAGATGATGGAATATCCTTCTAATAGAGAACCTGTAGGTGTCCACTATAAAAAAACACCTTTTAATTGTCATACTATTCAGTTGTTAAAAGGCGATACTATTTATTTGTTTACCGACGGCTATGCCGATCAATTTGGAGGCGAAAATGGTAAAAAACTAAAATACAAACCTTTTAAAGAATTACTTTTGACCATTAGCAAACACCCAATAAAAGACCAACACCTGTTTTTAAACAAACATTTTGCTGAATGGAAAGGAGATTACGAACAGGTGGATGATGTTTGCGTAATAGGAGTGAAAATATGAAAATGGAAATTAACGACCAAGAAGTTACCTTAAACATTAGGTATGATATGCACGAAGAAGATTGGAAAGATTTGGTACGAGCTTTTGAAGTTTTACCAGGCTGGCTTGGCGTTGAAAAAACTGGAGCTTTTTATTGGTTAGGAAAAGAAAAAGATGAAATTCATATCAAGGCAACAATTACCTTTACTGGGTTATTGGTTGAAGCAAGTTTACCAGATGTAGTTTGGGAAAAATGGAAATTGGAATTTATTAAAAAGTGCTCTGAAGCATTGGGTTATGAAATAAAAAGTGTTTACAAGGAAACAGAAGACTAGTGTTTCATGGCTCTATCCATTTCTCGTTTAGCATCTTTGCTTTTTAAATCATCACGCTTATCGTGTAATTTTTTCCCTTTTGCTAAAGCGATATCCATTTTAGCAAAACCTTTGTTATTGATAAAAACTTTAAGAGGAACAATTGTTAAGCCAACATCTTTTTTCTTTTTCTCCAATTTATCAAGTTCACTTCTGTTCAATAAAAGCTTGCGGTCTCTTTTAGGTTCATGGTTATTGTACGTGCCTTGTTCGTATTCAGCAATGTACATGTTTTTGATAAAAAGCTCCCCGTTTTTCATAAAACAATATCCTTCCACGATACTAGCTTTACCAGCTCTAATACTTTTAATTTCGGTACCCGTCAATTGAATTCCAGCAGTAAAAGTTTCTAAAAACTCATACTCGAATTTTGCTTTTTTATTTTTTATATTAATACTTGCACTCATTAGTGCAAAGATACTATTTTACTATTAATACTGGAGCTTTTACACGATGGCGAACAGCATCTAAAGTTGTTCCAAAAATAAGGTCTTTAAACCATACATGCCCGTGTGCACCCATTACCAATAAATCACATTCACCATTATTTACAATTTCTGGAATGGCTTTTTTAGGGTTTCCAAACCCTAATTTTGTTTCAACACGATACCCTTTTTCTAATAAATTATCTTTATATTTTTTAAGATTAATTTCATCTGAAGTAGTCTCCAAATCTTGAATTTCACCTTGCATCATTCTAGCACCAGAGGTTTCAACCACGTGAATTAAAATATATTCAGCATCCGTACCACCTTGAGAAATGGCATTACTAATGGCTTTGCTATCGCTGCTACTAAAATCAACAGTTATTGCAATACGATTGTATTTTAATAGTTTAACAATTTCCAAAGCGTCTGGTGAGCCATCTGGAACTTCATTTCTTCTTTGTTTTGATTTTTTTATCAATGGATTAAAAGTAATGTATAACAATAAAATACCAGCTCCAATAACCAAAGGTACAACAGTTATATAAAATATAATTGGATTATTGGCACTTTCAATCCAATCTAATAAAGTTTCGTAAACCAATTTTCCATTCAATCCAACAATTAATATGGCAATTAACCAAGCCAACACCTTTATCCATAACTTGTTAGCAAATTCGCCCATTTGTTTTTTATCGCTTGTTAAGTGGATGAGTGGTATAACCGCAAAACCAAGTTGTAAACTTAATATAACCTGACTTAAAATTAAGAGTTCTCCAGTTGCTCCTTCCCCTAAAAAATAAATTACCAAAAAGGCAGGAACAATAGCAATCATCCGAGTAATAAATCTTCGTAACCAAGGTTGAATACGTAAATTCAAATATCCTTCCATTACAATTTGCCCTGATAAGGTTCCTGTTAATGTTGAACTTTGCCCTGCTGCAATTAAAGCTATGGCAAATAAAATTGGTGCGACATGAGTGCCTAAAATATTTTCTAACAAATGGTAGGCATCTTGTATTTCAGACACACCAAACCGTCCTGTTGAAAAAAAAGCACTTGCAGCAAGAATTAAAATAGCTGCATTTACAAATAATGCCATATTTAGTGCTATTCCTGTATCAATAAAGTTAAACTTAATAGCTTCTTTTATTCCATGAGGTGTTCGTTTAATTTTTCTGGTTTGCACTAATGAAGAATGAAGGTATAAGTTGTGTGGCATAACGGTTGCACCTATTATTCCGATGGCAATATACAATGCATTATTATTTGGAATACTAGGAATAAATCCTTTCAACATTTCTGCAGCATCTGGTTTTGCAAAAAAAAGTTCAGCAATAAATGCAAAACCTATTATTGCAACCAATCCCAATATCAGAGCTTCCATTTTACGAATACCATTTTTTTGCAAATAGAAGATAAAAAAGGTGTCTAAAACTGTAATTGAAACACCTGTTAATAAGGGTAAATTAAATAATAGCTGAAGTCCGATTGCCATTCCAATAACTTCAGCCAAATCACAAGCAGCAATGGCAATTTCAGCTAATATCCAGTTAAAAAAATTTACAACGGGTGGGTAAGCAGCTCTTGATGCCTGTGCTAAATCTAAACCTCTAACCAAACCTAAACGGGCACTCAAACTTTGTAGTAACAAAGCCATTAAGTTACTCATTAATAAAACCCAAAGCAATTTATAACCAAATTGACTACCACCAGCAATATCTGTTGCCCAGTTACCTGGATCCATGTAACCTACACTTATCAGATATGCAGGCCCCATAAAAGCAAAAAGTTTTTTCCAAAAAGTAGTTTTACCAATGGTATCAATACTTTCATTTACTTCTTCCAATGATTTTCCAGTAAATTTTTTCATCATATTGTCATTTTACTGATAGATAGTAGATTTAATAATTTTAACTTTAATTTATTTTTTTAATGTACAAATTTTTGGTGGCTTGATTGGAGATGGTTACCACCTCAGCATTGTTAATTTTCACTTTCATTGATGAATCAAATTCTACTTTGTCCTCAATAAAAACCTCAGTTCCTAACACTAAATTTAAGTTGTCCAAGTAATTCAAATAAGCTTTGGAGTGCTCCTTTACTCCAACCACAATACCTTTTTCATTTTTTTCTAATTGCGACAAAGTAATTTCTAAGTGTTGATATATTTTACCATCTTTATCTGGTATGGGGTCACCATGTGGGTCGAACTTTGGGTAATCTAAAAATTCATCCAATTTTTCAATCAATTCGGCACTTTGTATATGTTCCAATTGTTCTGCAATTTCATGCACCTCATCCCATTTAAAAGCTAATTTTTCTACTAAAAAAACTTCCCACAAACGGTGTTTTCTAACCACATTTAAAGCAATAGTATATCCTTGTTTAGTTAATGAAACTCCTTTGTAAGGCTCATAATTCACCAGTTTTTTGTCCGATAATTTTTTCATCATATCGGTAACCGACGATGCTTTTGTACTTAATTTATCTGCTAAAGCATTGGTTTGTACCTCGTTCGATTTTCCACCCAATTTGTACAATGCTTTTAAATAATTCTCTTCTGCCAGTGAGTTCATTCGAAATATTTTTCACAAAGTTAAAATAAATTTTAAGAATAATATAAATATATTTTTAGACATGTCTAAATTTATGTTTAGTTTTGTATAAAAAAATAAAATGAGATTTTTATTTATCTTCTTTTTTCTTATTTATGCTACTGTTTTTAGTCAACCTACTGGAAACATTACAGGAAAAATTAGTTGTGAACGCCATGCTGTACCTTTTGTAAACGTAGGTATAAGCAATACTACTTTTGGCACTTCAACCAACGAACAAGGAATTTTTAAGCTAACCAATATTCCTGTGGGAAAATACACCTTACAAGCTTCAGCCATTGGTTATAAAAATTATAAACGAACCATTGAAGTAAAATTTGGTGAAACCAATCCTATTCAATTTGAATTGGAAAAAATGGAGCAACAATTAAACGAAGTGGTGATTACTGGAACACTCAATGAAGTTACCTTAATGGAATCAGTTGCTCCAATTGAGGTATTTACTCCTGTTTTTTTTAGAAAAAATCCAACGCCAGCATTGTTCGAAGCTTTGCAAATTGTTAACGGTGTTCGTCCGCAAATTAATTGTAGCGTTTGTAATACAGGTGATGTTCATATCAACGGAATGGAGGGTCCATACACTATGATAACCATTGACGGTATGCCCATAATTGGTGGTTTGGCTTCTGTATATGGGTTAAATGGAATACCTAATGGTATGATTGAACAACTAGAAATTGTAAAGGGACCAGCTTCTACTTTGTATGGCTCAGAAGCAGTTGGTGGTTTAATCAATGTAATTACCAAAACGCCAGAAAAATCTCCAAATTTTTTATTTGATGTATTTACTACTAGTTGGCTTGAAGTCAATACCGACATTACCACTAAAATTTCATTAAAAAATGCTACTTCAATACTGGGTATCAATTATTTTAATTATTCTAATCCTATTGATAACAACGGTGATAATTTTACCGATGCTACCTTGCAAGACCGTGTTGCTTTATTTAACAAATGGAGTTTTAATCGAAAAGAACAAAAAGAAGCCTCTGTTGCTTTAAGATACATTTACGAAGACCGTTGGGGTGGAGAAATGCAATGGGAACCTAAATTTAGAGGTGGCGACAGTATTTATGGAGAATCTATTTATACCAGCCGATACGAATTGATTGGAAAATATCAATTGCCTATGAAACAAAATATTTTTAGCTCGTTTTCTTACTCTAATCATAACCAAAATTCGGTATATGGAAACATACCCTACCTTGCTCAACAAAACATTGCATTTGCTCAACTCTATTGGGATAAAAAAATAAAAGAATTGCACCGTTTAACGATTGGAACAGCTCTGCGTTACAATTATTACGACGATAACTCATCTGCAACTCAAACTTCAGACTCACTAAATCCAATCAATAAACCAGAGCAATTTTGGTTACCAGGATTATTTGTGCAAGACGAATTTTATTTGAATGAAAAAAACAAATTGTTACTTGGTATTCGATTAGACCACGACTCTCGTCACGGTTATATTGCCACACCTCGCATCAATTACAAATGGTCTCCTTCAGACCAACAGCACATTAGACTGAGTTTTGGAACGGGTTATCGTGTGGTTAACCTATTTACCGAAGACCATGCAGCAGTAACAGGAGCTAGAACGGTTGAAATAAAAAACAAACTGAATCCCGAAAAAAGCTACAATGGCAACATTGGTTATCAGAAATTTATTAATACCGGATTTGGTTTTATAAATGTTGATGCAAGTGTGTTTTACACTTATTTTAACAACAAAATAGTTCCGGACTACGAAACTGACCCAGACAAAATTATTTATGATAATTTAGATGGTTATGCGGTTTCTCAAGGAATGAGCTTTAATACAAGTTTCGACTTTAAATTACCCATAAAAATAATGTTTGGAGCAACCTTTTTAGACGTTTACCAAATGAACAGAAACGAATTTGGAAATATAGAACGAAATATACCTTTATTAACCGAAAAGGTATCGGGAACATACAGCATTAGTTATAAATTCCTGAAACCAAACATCAAAATTGATTATAGTGGAAACCTTTACGGACCAATGAAATTACCTTTGGTAGAAAACGATTATAGACCTGAATATTCAGCATGGTACAGCGTTCAAAATATTCAATTGACCAAAACATTTAACAAAGGTTGGGAAATTTATGGCGGAATAAAAAATCTACTCAATTTTACCCCTCCAAAATATTCTATTCTCCGACCCAACGACCCTTTTGATAAAAATGTAAATTCCCCCGATAATCCAAATGGATACACTTTTGATCCTACTTATGTT
>CAYJMI010000012.1:0-42650 GCA_964371285.1 uncultured Vicingus sp.
CCACAATGTTGTCCACCACATTGGTCGGAAAAATATCTACTTGTACCGAATTTCTATCTGGATCTAATCCTGGGATGGTTATTCCGTTTAGTATGGTTTTGGTATATCGGTCACCCAATCCTCTAACATAAACATCCTTTCCTCCTTGAATAGAAACTCCGGTTACTCTTTTTAATGCTCCTGCTGCTGAGTTGTCGCCTGTTTTTGCAAAAGTTTGTGCAGAAATACCATCAACCAAATTCACCGATTTTTGTTTAATTGTTGATATGGCAGCTTCATTGTTTTTAACTTGTGTAGCTGTTAATTCAAACGTTTCTCCGGTAATGGCTTGGTCTTTCATTCTGATGTTAATTACAGTAACACCATCTACTTTTATAGTAACACCGGAAATTTTTTGTGTGGCAAATGATACATAAGATGAAACCAAATTATAAGTTCCAGGTTCTGCAGATATTGAAAAATTACCGTCAAAATCGGTAATACTCCCATTGGTTGTGCCTTCAATAATAACACTACAACCAATCAATGGCTGACCAGTCGCATCTTCAATAATTGTTCCTCTTATCTTTCCTTTTTGTGCACTTAAACTAATTGAAATACTTAATAAAAGTAAGATGCTTGTTATATTTTTGAAATCCATGTTGTTTTTTTAAATAAAAATTGCCGCAAGTTTTATGTTGCGGCAATTTTACGACATTAAGATAGCTGTAATATTAGGCTAACATTAACTAATTGTTAATAGTTATTGGATGTTAATAGCTATCGGACTAAATTGACCAGTTCTTCCAGCGAAAGTCCAACCTACAAATTGTGTTGGATCAAAACCATTTGTTAAGCCAGAACCAATGGTATTGTTATTTACAAAATTACTTTCATCATATCCAACTTGGTCTGATTTAAATACTCCTGCAAGAGCACTAGTATTTAAAGCGTTGTTGTTAAAAGTAAGTGTGGAAGAACCTATTCCTATATAATTATTGTATGCATCAGCACCATTTACAACAAATCTTGCTGCAGCATTAAAATTGGTAAAATAACAGTTTTGTAAGTTTCCTTGGGCTTTAGATTTAAATACTGCATAATCACAAGTTAAGTTCGCAGCATTACCAACAATATATCCTTTAGTAAAAGTAAATTGACCTGTCGCATTTAAAGAGCCTTCTGGGCCATCAATTTCAAAAGCATCACCTTCTTGGTTTTCACCAACAATAACCACAAAGTTGCTAATAGTTCCTTTAAAAGCTTGGTCAACATCATAACTATCATCATCAATTTTAACAACAATTAAATCAGATGCGTTTACAGAACCACCAAAAAACTCAATACCGTCATCAAGGTTACCAACAATCTCAATGTGATTAATTGTTGTTCCACTACCAACACCACCTAAAGTTAATCCGTTAAGTTCGTTACCGGCACCAATAATAACTCCGCCATGTCTGATAGAAACATATTGTAATTCTCCTGAATTATCTGCATCATCAGAACCACCATAAGTTGTTCCTATTGTTCCTGCTGGAATACCTTCAATTTCTGCTGTTCCTCCAGTTGGAGTTGAACAAGAAGCATCTCCTAAGATAACTACACCACCCCATAAACCCTTATGATTAACGGTTAAGTTTGGACTAGCAATTTGATCTGGAACAATTTGATCGTCAGATGAAGTAAAGATAATTGGAGTACTTGCTGTTCCGGTTGCATGAATTTTTGCACCAACACCAATAACTAATACAGCTGCATTTGCATCAGAACCCGGCTTCCCTTTTATTACTGTTCCTGCTTCAATAGTTAATTCTGCTGGGGCAGTAACAATAACTCTACCATCTAAATAAACAATTTTATCTTTTGTCCAAGTGGTGTTAGAAGTAATGTTTCCACTAACTGTAATTGATGGAAAAGAGGTGTCAGGAGTTGGTACCGGAGTTTCAACAATTGGGTCGGTTGATTTATCTTTAGAACAAGATGTGAAGAATGTGGTTGCACCTAACATAATAATGGATGCAATTAATAATTTTTTAGTTTTCATTTTTAGGTTTTTTAGTTTTGATTTAAAATTTATTCGAAGCAAAATAACACTCGGCAAATTATCTGAACGTGTCCCCAACTTTATTGTTAGCTTATTATCGTGTTAAGACTATGTTATTTATCATAATGAGTTGTGCTAATAAAAACAGATTAGATGACTTACTATCAAGTGATAATTACAATTTAATATTAAGTTAACATCCCAAATAAAATAAGGGGCGTAACTTCGTGGTGTAAAAATTTAATTATGGAAAAAATATTATTGGTTGATGACGAAAACGATATTTTAGAATTTGTTAGCTATAATTTATCCAAAGAAGGTTTTCATGTATTAACATGTAATAATGGCAAGGAAGCCATACAAATAGCCAAAAAAGAAAATCCAGATTTAATAATTTTAGATGTGATGATGCCTGAAATGGACGGCATAGAAACTTGTCATGAATTAAGGAGTATTGATAAATTAAAAGACACCTTAATTATTTTTTTAAGTGCAAGAGGAGAGGATTATTCGCAGGTGGCGGGGTTTGATGCCGGTGCCGACGATTACATTTCAAAACCCATAAAACCTAGATTACTGGTAAGTAGGGTTAAAGCTGTTTTGAGAAGAAAGGGTGGTAAAGTGGAAGCAGAAGAAACGGTTAGTGGAATTAGAATAAATCGTGAGAAATATTTAATTTATAAAGAAGAAGAAGAATTTTCTTTACCTAAAAAAGAATTCGAATTATTGGCATTACTTTTTTCTAAACCCGGCAAAGTATTTACCCGAGAGGTGATACTTGAAAGTGTGTGGGGCGGAGAAGTTGTTGTTGGTGATAGAACAATTGATGTACACGTTAGAAAATTGCGTGAAAAATTAGGTGATGATTTAATCAAAACCATTAAAGGTGTTGGCTACAAGTTTGAGGTTTGAAGTCCGAAGTCGGATTCCGATAGCTATTGTGGGAAGACGGAAGTTGGCTATGAGCGTTGGCTTCCCCTCTTGAGAGGGGCAGGGGTGTGTTTTTGGAAGACAGAAGTTTGATAACTTTGAATCGAAACTTTGAACCCGAAACTTTTTATTCTTACTTTTAGGGTTTATTAAACACTACATGTCGAAACACAAAAAAAACTCGGGTTCTGGTGGTTTCAAAGCCAACTTGATACAACAAATTATCAGTATTTTTGATAAAAACCCTACTCAAACCTTCAACTACAAACAACTTAGTCAAGCCTTTGGTTTTTCTGATATTGCTAACAAAAAATTAGTAACCATTGTTTTAGAAGAACTCACCAATCAAGGAAAATTACGTGAAATAAAAAGAGGTTCTTACAAACTAAATTCATCCAAAGCGTTAATTGAAGGAACTGTTGACATGACTGCAAGAGGTGCAGCTTATGTAATTGTTGCTGATGCCGAATTGGATATTTATATTGACCCAAAAAATACCGGAAACGCTTTGCATGGCGACAAAGTAAAAGTGAATGTTTTTTACAATAAAACCAACAAGAAACCAGAAGGTGAAATTATTGAAGTAACTGAACGTGCCAAAACCGAGTTCGTTGGAATTGTAGAAAAATCGAAAAACTTTGCTTTTATAATTACCAGTGATCAACGGATGCCTGTCGATATTTTTGTCCCTTTAGATAAAATGAAAGGAGCCAAAAATGGCGAAAAAGTGGTGGTTAAAATTACCGAGTGGCCTGCCGATAAAAAAAATCCGTTTGGTATCATTACCCAAGTGTTGGGTATGCCCGGCGAACACGATACCGAAATGCACGCCATTTTAGCGGAATATGGTTTGCCTTATGAGTTTCCTGAAAAAGTAGAACAGGATGCTGCAAAATTGAACATCGAAATTGATGTAAAAGAAATTAAAAAACGTAGAGATTATAGAGCGGTAACAACTTTTACCATTGACCCAGCAGATGCCAAAGATTTTGACGATGCCCTTTCTATCAAGAAATTGGCAAACGGCAATTGGGAAATCGGTATTCATATTGCTGATGTCTCACACTATGTTGTGCCGGGAACACTACTCGACAAGGAAGCTTTAAACAGAGCAACTTCTGTTTATTTGGTGGATAGAGTTGTACCTATGTTGCCCGAAGTATTGTCAAACAATGCGTGTTCATTACGACCGCAAGAAACCAAATTGTGTTTTTCGGCAGTATTTGAATTAACCGAAGATGCCGAAGTAAAAAACGAATGGTTTGGTAGAACGGTAATTTTTTCTGACCGAAGATTTTCGTACGAAGAAGCTCAAGAACGCATAGAAACCAAAGAAGGAGATTTTGCTGAAGAGATTTTGCAACTAGATAAATTGGCAAAAATTTTACGAAAAGAACGTTTCAAAAAAGGCTCTATTGCTTTTGATAGAATTGAAGTAAAATTCAATTTAGACGAACATGGAAATCCTGTTGGAATATTTTTTAAAGAAAGCAAAGACTCCAACAAATTGATTGAAGAGTTTATGTTGCTTGCCAACAAAAAAGTTGCCGAATTTATTGGAAAACCATCCAAAAACAAAGCAGCTAAAACGTTTGTTTACCGTATTCACGATGAACCTAACCAAGAAAAATTGCTTACACTTTCTAATTTTGTAAAAACATTTGGTTACAAATTAGACATTAACCAAGCCGATATTACGAAATCATTGAACGCTTTGTTGGCAGACGTACATGGAAAAGCAGAAGAAAATTTAATTGAACAATTGGCGATAAGAACCATGGCAAAAGCCACTTATTCAACCAAAAATATTGGACATTATGGCTTGTCTTTTCCATTTTATTCGCATTTTACATCACCCATTCGTCGTTACCCTGATGTTATTGCTCACCGTTTGTTACAACATTATTTAGATGGCGGTGCTTCTGTAAACGAAGAAGAAATTGAGGAGCAATGTAAACATTCATCAAAAATGGAAATTTTGGCTTCGGAAGCTGAAAGAGCATCTATCAAATACAAACAAGTTGAATACTTACAAGACAAAATTGGAGAAGAATACGACGGTTTTATTTCCGGAGTAAGCGAATGGGGAATTTATGTGGAGATTATGAGTGGAATGTGCGAAGGCATGGTAAAACTCCGTGATATGGACGACGATTTTTATAGCTTCGACCCAGATAATTATTGTGCTGTTGGCAGAAAAAAAGGAAAAACTTACCGAATGGGCGATGAAGTTCGCATTATGGTAAAAAGAGCCGATTTAGCTCGTAAACAACTCGATTTTGTGTTGGTAGATGAGGAAAGTTTTTGGGGTGGGATAAATAGAAAGTAGTTTTTTATTATTTCTACTGTCAATTCGAGTAGGTAAAACGAAGTGCGAACGTAGTTTTTCCGTATCGAGAATATTTATTTTCTTTTCTCTCTTCTCGATACTCCCTCCTAAAGTCGGGAACTCGAAGTGACAAAAGGAAATTTTAAGAAAGCTTCGCAGATAATATTTTCATCTCCATCATGGGTGAAATTTTCTCGTAAAGAATGTGATAAACAGCATCTGCAATGGGCATATTTACTTTATACTTTTTATTGATTTCGTAGATTCCCTTTGCAGCGTAATAACCTTCAGCCACCATGTTCATTTCTATTTGAGCCGACTTTACCGAATAACCTCTCCCTACCATACTTCCAAAGTTTCTATTTCTCGAAAATTGTGAGTAAGCTGTTACCAATAAATCGCCTAAATAAGCTGAGGTTTTTACATCTCGATGTATTTCGTGTATGGCACTAATAAAACGTTCTGTTTCGCGAATTGAACTTGCAATTAAAACTGCTTGGAAATTGTCGCCATAACCTAAACCGTTACAAATTCCGCTGGCTACCGAATAAATATTTTTTAAAATCGCCGAAAGTTCTGTTCCAAACAAGTCGTCAGAAGTAGAAGTGTGAATATATCTGCACGACATGGCATCAGCTACATATTGAGCAATTTCGTTGTTTTGACAAGCAATGGTTAAATACGATAAACGCTCCATGGCAACCTCTTCGGCATGACAAGGACCAGCAATCATTCCTATTTTGTTATAAGGTACGTTAAATTTTAGATGAAAATATTCAGCTGGTATTTGATTGTATTCAGGTACTACACCTTTTACTGCCGAAATAATAATTTTATTTTCTATTCCTTGTAGGTTGGCATTATCAAAGGCCTTTGCCAAAAAAGCGGAGGGTACTGCAACAATAATAATATCAGAATTATCGATGGTTTGTTGTAAGTTAGAACTCAAATTCAATTTTTCTACGTCAAACTCAATAGATTGAATATAATTTGGATTGTGATAAAATTGTTTAATATGTGCAATACATTCAGTATCTCTCATCCACCAATTTACTTGATTTACTGTTTCGGTAAGAATTTTTACAATAGCTGTAGCCCAACTTCCTCCTCCTAAAACTGCTATTTTTTTGTTTTCCATGCGGCAAATATAAGTAATGTATTATTTATTTTTTATGATGTAAACTACTTCAGTACACAAGTCTTTGTATCCCCATTTACCTCAATTTTAACCAGTCCATGTTTGCTCAAACCTTTCATTCCTGCATCCCATTGTTTACCGCTTAATCCAACCGTATTTTTTAAAGCGGTTAAATCCATGCTGTTGTTTGCTTTTAAAACTTCTAAAATTGCTTTTTCTGAATCGGTTAATTCCACTACTTTTTTCTCGAGTTTCATTTGAGGAAAAAACAATACTTCTTGGATAGAACTTTGATTGGTCATTAACATGACTAAACGGTCAATTCCAATTCCCATTCCTGAGGTTGGTGGCATTCCGTATTCCAATGCACGTAAAAAATCCTGATCAATAAACATAGCTTCGTCATCACCTTTTTCAGATAGTCGTAGTTGTTCCTCGAACCGTTCGCGTTGATCGATTGGGTCGTTTAATTCAGAATAAGCATTGGCTATTTCTTTACCGTTTACCATTAATTCAAAACGTTCGGTTAAATCAGGATTGGTTCGATGTTCTTTACACAAAGGGGACATTTCTTTAGGGTAGTCGGTAATAAAGATGGGTTGAATATAGTTTTTCTCGCATTTTTCACCGAAAATCTCATCAATCAATTTTCCTTTTCCCATCGATTCATCAGCGTCGATTCCGTTAGCTCTACACCAGTCAAACAACTCTTTTTCTGTTTTACCGGAAATATCAAAACCAGTAAAATCCTTGATGGAATCAGTCATACTGATTCGTTTAAACGGACGAGCAAAACTGATTACATTTTCTCCAACTTTACATTCGGGTTTACCATGAACAGCCAACGCCACTTTTTCAATCATTTCTTCGGTAAAATCCATCATCCAGTTGTAATCTTTGTACGAAACGTAAATTTCCATTACGGTAAATTCCGGATTATGTGTCTTGTCCATTCCTTCGTTTCTAAAATCTTTGGCAAACTCATAAACACCATCAAAACCACCAACAATCAATCGTTTTAAATACAATTCGTTGGCAATTCTTAAATACAATGGCATGTCCAACGCATTGTGATGGGTAATAAACGGGCGGGCAGCAGCTCCTCCCGGTACAGGTTGTAAAATTGGGGTTTCTACTTCTAAATATCCTTTAGCATTAAAAAATTCACGCATGGTACTCATTACTTTTGAACGGGTAACAAACACCTCTTTTACACCGTCATTTACCACTAAATCAACGTAACGTTGACGGTAACGCATTTCCGGATCGGTAAATGCATCGTGTACTTTTCCGTCTTCATCAGTTTTAACAATGGGCAATGGTCGTAATGATTTACTTAATACAGTAAGTTCTTTTACTTTTAATGATTTTTCACCAACCTGAGTGGTAAATAATGTTCCTTTTACACCAATAAAATCGCCTATGTCGAGCAGTTTCTTAAATACTTCGTTGTACAAAGTTTTATCTTCGCCAGGGCAAAGTTCATCTCTATTAATATACACTTGCAAACGACCTGCTGAGTCTTTTAATTCAGCAAACGAAGCCTTTCCCATGATACGTTGGCTCATCATTCTACCAGCCAAAATCACTTCCTTGCCTTCTACAAAGTTTTCTTTAACTTGGTTTGTCAATGCATTTACAGGAAATAAATCTGCAGGGTAAGGGTTAATTCCTAATACTCTTAATTTTGCTAGCGATTCTCTTCTAACAATTTCTTGTTCTGATAATTGAATACTCATTAATGTAATTAATTTTTGGTGTGCAAATGTAAGAAAAATGCTGAATTGCAGATGACTTGGTGTGAAGATTGAAAACTACTTTTCTTTCAGCAAAGCTTGTACAAAAATTTCAGTTTCTTCAGTATATCGTTTGTAATAATTACCAGTCCCGGGTCCATAAAAACCAGTTCTAATTTTTCTAACCTTTCCTTTTTTATCAATAAAAATAGAGGTGGGGTACGACATAATCTGGTTGAGCATAGGTAACACCTTTGCTGCCTCTATTTTACTTGCTTTTCCTGCAATCAGAAATTCATAATCTGCTTTAAAATGTTTTTGAAGTTTTTTGATGTTATTTATTGACGTTTCACTGTCATCAGTTTTATCAAACGATAAGGCAATAATTTCCAAGCCTTCAGATTGATATTTACGATATAATTCCGTCAAATAAGCGGTTTCATCTTTACAGTTTGGACACCAAGGTCCCATAATATTTACAATAACTACTTTGTTTTGGTATTTTTCATCGGTTAACGAAACTGTTTCACCATCAACATTTGGCAATTTAAAATCAATGGTTTCGAATCCTTTTTTTAAAAAAGTAAGTGAATCAGGATTGGTCAATTCAAAACTTTCATTTCTAATGGCTACAAAAGGTTCTTCCCAGTGTGTTCCCGACCAAAAATTACCTTCTAAAACTCCATTGATAAATGAAGCTTTAAACAAAAAGGCATGAGCACCATCAAAACATGAGAGGTATAAATTATTGTTGTACATGTTTCCTTCCAAAAATCTGTAATCGCCAGTTTCGGTCAAAAAAGTACCAGTTACATAGCTGTCAACTTGTTGAAACTGCCCAATGGCTTTGTAATGGTCGTCGGTTCCTTTACTAAAATCAACCTCCCATTTGCCTGATATATTTGATTGATGTTTGCTTAAATTTTCTGGCTCAGGAAACCGTTCTTTAATGCCTTGAATTGCTTCAAAAGGTATTTTATAGGTTACATTTTCTTTGTACCAAAATCCTTTTATTTTAGTTGGGCTAACAATCTCGCCTTCAAACCAAGAATTAAAAACTTCATCTTTTATGGTTATTTTATTGCCATCAATTTTCACATCTTTTACTACAATTTTTTCTTCTGCGTTAGAAAATTCAGCCTCATAAATGCTGTCAGTTTTATTTAATGTAAATTCTATGGGTAAAATATTGTTAGGCGATAATAAAAAATCTAAATGCCAAATTCCTTCAACCAATAACTCGGTATTTTTATTTTCGTTTTGGTTGGTATTATTTGAGCAAGCTACAAAAAACACTACACCAAATGCTAAAATATATTTTATTAATTTCATATTTAGGTATTTATTATTCGTTCATTTTTATTGTAAAATAATGTACTCATGAGCTTACTTTCGTTCGGTTGTTTTAAACCGGTAATATGGAATACGCCATGTTATCTTTATTGGTATTTGTGTGCTTTTGTACGTGGCTATTTCATAACAACGAAAATAATAAAAAGCTAAGTACCATTTACATATATTTTTTCATAATTATTAAAAAGCTGATTACTACTGCTTATAAGTTAAATTTGAGTAGATTTGTTGAACAACTTATCAAAATTTTAACATGAGAAAATCTTTATTTATTTATTTTACACTTATAGCTTCTATGGCTGTGGGTGTTGTTTTTGGACAAATACCAACATACTATTCAGGTGTAAACTTAACACTTACGGGACAAGCTTTAAAAAATGAACTTGCCAATAAAATTACAGTTACGCATACCAACGAAATTAGTTATTCTCAGGTTTGGACAACGCTTGAACAAACAGATTTAGACCCGACTAACTCGGCTAATGTTTTGTTAATTTATGGATATAATGATTCTGATGGAAATCCTGTTACAGATAGAACAAGAGACAAAACGAATCAAGGTGGAACTAATGGACAATGGAACAGAGAACACACTTACGCTCAATCTTTAGCAACGCCCAGCATGACAACCTCCTCGCCCGGTGCAGGAACAGATGCTCACCATTTAAGATCTTCTGACGTACAAATGAATGGGAATAGAGGAAACAGGCTTTTTGCAGCTGGCTCAGGAAATGCAGGAAATGCAGGTGTAAATTGGTATCCCGGCGACGAATGGAAAGGAGATGTTGCCAGAATGATGATGTACATGTATTTAAGATACGACAGCCAATGTTTACCAAATAATGTTGGTGTTGGCACCGCTGTACCTACCGATTTAAATATGATTAGTTTATTTTTACAATGGAATGCCGATGATACCGTTTCGGTATATGAAACGAATAGAAATAATTTACTACAAGGCATACAAGGAAACAGAAATCCGTTTATTGACAATCCTTATTTGGCAACAATTATTTGGAGCGGTCCGATAGCTCAAGACAAATGGAACATGACCACAAGCATCCGTCAGCTGACGGATGAACTGGAAAACTATTTTACCGTTTATCCAAACCCAACAAAAGAAAAGGTTTTTGTAAAATTTAACGAAAACCATACTTCTTCAAAAAATGAGCAACTATATGTTTACTCGGTAACTGGAAAGTTAATCAACCAATATTTCAGTAATGATATTCAAAATAATCAATTGGAAATTTCGCTACCTCATGGGTTATACATTTTAAAATTTAAGGATAACGATGTTGTTTTTACAAAAAAAGTAGTGGTTCAATAATGTGTAGCTGAGTAGTTACAATAACATTTAATGCTCATGCCTTTGCCCGGCTCCACTTTTTAAAATAAACTCGCTGCTGATTAAGTATGCACCTGACGTTACAATGATTTCTCCTTCTTTTATTCCTGAGAGTATTTCTATTAAATAGTTGTTTTCAGAGCCTGTTTCTACCATCCGTTGTTCAAAGGTGTTGTCATGTGCCAGCACCCAAACTGTTTTCATTTTTTCAAGTAATACCGCTGACTTTGGAACAGTTAATACCCGTTTTATTTTTTGCAGTGGATTTACATAAACCATCATGCCAGGGAAGAGTTCGTTTTTTGTATTGTCAATGCGTATTCGAAGTAATTGAATTTTACGACCTTCTTCTACACTTGGATTGTTGAACACCAAATGACCATTGTATATTTCATTTGGTGATGTTGCTGAATAAATTTGAAAAGTACTGTTGTCGTTTATTTTTTCGTTGGTGTAAACTTGTGCTTCTACCCAAACCTGTTTCAATCCCGATAATTTTATGAGTATTGCTCCTTCATCAACATACATTCCTTCTTTTATAGGTACTTCGGTAACATATCCTTCTGTTTGTGAATAGAAAATAATTTGCGGTGATGCAATTTTGTTTTGCTCAATAATTGCAATTTGATGTTCAGATAAACCCCAAAGCAACAGTTTGTTTTTTGATGCCGAAAGCATATCGTTTAAAAACGTGTTGATTGTACTATTTTTTTGTTTTTTCTCTGTTAATGCAAGAAATTCTTTTTCATCTGCAAAAAGTTCTTCACTGTAAATGCCGTAAACTGGATTTCCTTTTCTGAGGTATTCACCAGATGATTTAACAAAAAGTTTGTCGATTCTTCCTTTTACCCTGCTACTGATACTTGTAACCTGTTCTTCGTCAACGGCAATTGTACCAAGAATGGTTGAGGTGGGAACAATAATGCTGAGTTTTGCAGTATCGATTTCAATTCCTGCAAGTTGTTGCTGGCGTTTGCCAAGAGTAATGAAATTGCCTTTATGTTTTTCGTCCGGTTTTTTTGTTTTTTCTACTTTTATCAGCGACATATTGCAAACCGGGCACGCTCCGGGAGAATTGCTCTGAACACTTGGATGCATGGGGCAGGTATAATATACAGCATTTTCATGGTCTGAATGATTGTTGTCCTCATTTTCACAACTTTCAAATAGAAGAGAAACAGCAATGAACAGAAATATTATTTTTTGTTTCATTTTAGTTATCGTTTAAAAAAGTTTCACTATCTGTTAAATATCCTGCATGTAAAGCGACTTCTTCGTGTACTGAAAGCCCATTAATAATAGTATTCATACCGTTAATTGCTGAACCTGTTATCACTTTTCGCAATTGAAAAATACCTGTGCCTGATGGTGTTGTTCCTGTTTTTACCCATACAAAATAATTTAACCCCGTGCGGTAAACTGCCGAAGTGGGGATTTGAAAACTGATTTCATTTGTAACTTGAAATTCTGCCGTTACCAAAGAGTTTAATTTTAATTCGTTTTTTGCATTTGGTAAATCAATTCTTACTCTAATGAACCGTTGTTTTTTGTCTTCAAAAGTTAGTTCGGTCAATGCTATTTTCCCTATGAGTGGCTTTTCTGGAAAAAGCTCTGAAATTATTTTTACTTGGCTGTCAGCTTGTATTACCGAATGAAATTCAGAAGAAACAGAAACAATTGCCCAAACATTTTTTAGGTCGTTTACACTAAAAAGGGGTTCTCCTTTATTTACATATACACCTTCTCGGATTTGAGCATTGGAAGAAGTGATGTTTTTATCCACACTGCTTTTCTCATTCATGCTCATGTTGTTCATGGATGTTTGTTGTGAATCGTCTGCTTTTGTACTACTTTTTGTGTTTGAATTAAAAAAAACATACCCGTCAGAAGGACTGTAAATGCTTATGGTTTGTGTGAATGTTCCTTTTTTTTCTAACAACAAAATTTGATTATTGGTAATGCCTAACAAAATTAATTTTTGCCTTGATTGTTCAATAAGTGTTGTATCTATTTTAGATTTTAGGAGGAATAAATGTTCTTCTTGAAAGGTGTTTAATTCAGGGCTATACAGTTCTATAATTTTCTCCCCTTTTTTTACATGTTGTAATTCATATTTCACATAGAGTTTTTCAATTCTACCGCCAAAACGTGCAGAAACACTTTCATTTCTGGTTCTGTCAACATCAATATAACCTTGTGATTTAAGAGATTGTCCTTCGGTTTGAGACAACAGTTTAACAGTTGATTGTCTCGATAAAACTTGTTTGTTGGGTGAAATCGTCTGTACGAATTCTTCTTCCACCAATTGCAATTTCATTTTACAAACCGGACAGTTGCCGGGTTGCGGATAAGTTTTATCACCTTCGCAACGCATGGTACAGATATAATCACCTTCATCCTGAATGTGGTTTTCATTCCCATGTTCGCTGCGTTCGTTTTTACATGATGAAAATACCGATACCAACAACAGACACACAATGATGTTTATGTTATTTAATTTCCTGTTCAAACTCATATTCAGCTTCTAATTTTAAGATGTTAAATAATTTATCCATCATTTCCATTTTTTTCATCAGTACCATTTCCCAAGCATCGAGCAACACAAAAAAATCGCCTGTATTTTGTTTGTATGCCAATAAGTTGGCTTGTAAATTGTTTTCAAATGCAGGAATTATTTCTTTTTTATAATTTTCGTATTGCCCGTATTCATAGGTTAACATGGTCCGTTTTTCAGTTAACATTCTTTTCGCCATCAGTTCCATGGTTTGTTTTTCCAATTCCATAGCCTGAATTTGAAAACCGATGGATTTAGTTTCTGAATTATACATTTTTGATGACCAAGGAACAATTGGAATGGTTATCATACCCATAATTGACCATTGGTTGGGCATACCAAACATTTGCATGTGTTCAGCACGAACACCGAAGTCGGGTCGGTTTCCTGTTTTCATCACTTTTTGTTCTAACTGCATAGACTGAATGTAGTTGGACATTGCTGTAATATCGCTTCGATTTGAAATATTGTTGGTATCGGTTGTGGTGAGAAAATATTTTTGCGGTTCTATTGAAGTGTCAATTTCAAATGTAGTATTAACATCTCGTACCATTAAAATATTCAAGCCGATATTGCTTTCGGCAATCATTCCGTAAAACATGTATTGCATGTTTTTTAATTCAGCCAAACGTGCTTTTGCCTTATAAATGGTTTGTAGTTTCGATTGGTTACTACTAAATTTGGCTTCTGAGGTTATTAATAAAAGATTTAGTATTTCTTCACTTTCTGAAATAATGGTTTGCTTTTTTTCGTTGACAAATCGGTTGTAGTATAGGATTTTTGCTTCTTTATGCAACTTATTTTTAGTCCATTCGCTTTTACTTTTCTCTATTACAGAAAGGGAATTAAAATAATCTTTCCTTGCATTAAGTTTACTTGGGTTGGGAATCATTTGCTCAATGGAAAATGCAACTCCGGCTTGATTCATTGGATTATTTTTTTCATTTATCATCATCAAATTGTATGGAAAACGCATTAATCCTGTAGAAAAAGTGGGAGGCATCCATGCTTTTGCTCCTTCTGCTTTCGACTGCCACGACTGTATATTTTGCTGATATTGCAAAATAGCAGGGTAATTGGTTTCTACTTGTTGCAGTAGTTTTTCCAAAGAAATGTATGAAGTGTCCTGTGCCTGAATATTAATTAGTAACAAGTACATTGACAGAAATATTAAAAATTTATTTTTCATATTATTAATCTATATTTTCCAAATACTCCACATTACCATGTTTTCTAATCTCACCTTCTTTTACCATTTGATAAACCACAGGCAAAACAATGAGGACGAAAAGAGTTGAAGTAATCAGTCCGAATACAAACGGTATGGCAATCGGTTTCATTACATCGCTTCCAACTCCTGTTGCTAAAAGAATGGGCATCAGTCCAATCATGTCTGCCATAACAGTCATTAATTTTGGACGAACACGCATTACTGCACCAGAAAAAACTGCTGCCTGAATTTCTTTTTGTGAAAGTTTGGCACTTTTCTTATCTTCAACAGCATCTCTTATTGCTTCATTCAGGTAAACAAGCATTAATACACCTGTTTCTACAGCTACTCCAAATAAGGCAATGAAACCGACTGCAACGGCAACCGAAAAATTTACTTCGAAAAAATACATGGAATACACCCCGCCAATCAATGCAATTGGAATGCTGGAAAGAACAATCGCCATTTCTTTTACCGAATGAAAAGTGAAATACAAAACAAAAGCAATGATGAGTAAAGTAATAGGAATGATAATTTTTAGTCGTTTCTCTGCCCGAACTTTATTTTCATATTGCCCACTCCAGTTAATGAAATATCCTTTCGGCAGATTTTTAAAATCGGCATCAATTTTTTCTTTTGCATCTTTCACCACACTGCCCATGTCCCTGCCACGAACATTAAATAATACTGTTCCTCGAAGCATGGCATTTTCAGAACTAATCATTGGAGGTCCTTCCGAAATTTCTATATCTGCCACCGCAGATAAAGGAATAACACCATAGCTGTTCGTTTGTATGGGTGTTCGTTTTATTTCAGCCATATCACTTCTAAAATCCTGTGCCAAACGCATGGATACACTAGAACGCTGTCTGCCTTCAACAGTATTGGTCAATGGCATTCCGCCTAATGCCATTTCAATAAGCATATTTACTTCTTCAATGGAAAGATTGTAGCGAGCAATTTCTTCTCGTTTAATTTTTATATCCAAATATTTTCCTCCTGTAAGCTGCTCTACATATAAATCAGCAAGCCCTTCAATACCTTGCAACGATTTTTCTATTTGTCGTGAAAGGTTATAAATGGTGTCTAAATTTTGACCGTATATTTTTACTCCAATATCGGTACGCACGCCCGTTGAAAGCATATTGATTCGGTTGATGATAGGTTGTGTCCAACCATTTGTAACGCCAGGTATCTGTACTTTTTCGTTTAATTCAGTAATGAGTTTTTCGGTGGTCATTCCTTTTCGCCATTCTGATTTTGGTTTCAGTATGATAATGCTTTCAATCATACTCATAGGAGCATTGTCGGTAGCGGTGTAAGCACGACCAGCTTTACCCAATACATTTTCTACTTCGGGAAAACTGCTGATAATTTTATCCTGCACTTGTAAAATTCGTTTGGCTTCATTGTTGGAAACATCGGGAAGAGTAACAGGCATAAACAACAACGAACCTTCGTCTAAGGGTGGCATAAATTCAGATCCTAAACGCAACACAAAAGGAATGCTTCCAAAAACAATTAAAATAGAAATAGCAATAACCGTTTTTTTCCAACGTTGGCAAAGGCGTAAAACGGGACTGTAAATTTTAATAAAAAAATTAGCGATAGGGTTTCTGCTTTCGGGAATAAGTTTTCCTTTCATTAAGGAACGCAACAGCATCGGTACAATAAACAATGCAACTATTGCAGAACCAATCATGGTAAATGTTTTGGTCCAAACCAATGGGGAGAAAAGTTTTTTCTCTTGACCTTCTAAAAAAAGAATGGGAGCGAAGGAAATAAGTGTTACTAAAATGGAAAAGAACACTGCTCGCCCAACGGTACGTGAGGAACGCTCAATAATTTTGATTCGTTCTTCTTCGGTCAATTCGTTTGTATTTCCTATTCGTTGTTTTGCCATTATTCGTCTGTTTTTAATACCGCTTTTACCAATCCTTTGTAAGCATTTTCTGTCATCACAATTCCTGCATCCACCAAATCGCCAATAGCAAGTGCAATACCACCAAGCGACATAATATTGAGTGATATACCAAAGAATTTGACTAGCATAAATCCAATTAAAACTGATAAAGGAATGGTAATAATTGCAACAGTTGCACTTCTTATGTGAAAGAGAAACAACAATACAATAAGAGCGACTACAATAATCTCCTCAATTAATGCTTCTTTTAGCGTAGCAACGGCTGCTTCAATCAGGTTACTGCGGTCGTACGCAATTTTAATTTTTACTCCGGGCGGCAATCCTTTTTCTACATCGCTCAATCTTTCCTTCACTCTGTCGATGACCTCTTTGGCGTTTTCGCCATAACGGGCAACTACAACTCCACCCACAACTTCGCCTTCTCCGTTTTCATCCACTATTCCTAAACGAATGTCGCTGCTCATTTGCACATCGGCAACATCTTTCAATTTAATTGGGATGGATTTATATGCGCCAACCGAAATTTCTTCAATGTCTTTGGTGTCTTTGATATAACCCAATCCTCTAATCATATAACCCATGCGGTTCATTTCATATATACTGCCGCCCACATCACGATTATTAGCTTTTAAAGCATTTGCCACATCCATTGCCGAAACATTATAGTAAACTAATTTATGAGGATTGATACTTACCTGATATTGTTTTTGGAAACCGCCAAAGGATGCAACTTCGCTCACGCCTTCTACATTTTGTAAGGCAAATTTCACATACCAATCCTGTACGGCTCGTAGTTCGCCCAAGTCATACCCATCACCTTGCAAGGTGTACCAAAAAACATGCCCTACGCCAGTTCCATCCGGTCCAAGTGAAGGAGTTACACCTTGTGGCAAGGCTTGTTGTGCAAAATTCAACCGTTCCAACACTCGGGTTCTTGCCCAATAAATTTCAGCATCATCATTAAAAATGACGAAGATGAAACTCATGCCAAACATGGAAACGGCACGAATAGCTTTTACATTAGGAATTCCCTGCAAATTAGAAACCAACGGATAGGTAATCTGGTCTTCCATAATTTGTGGATTTCGTCCCATCCATTCGGTGTAAACAATTACCTGATTTTCGGAAAGGTCGGGAATAGCATCCACTGGTGTAGTCATTACCGACCAAACTCCTCCCACTATAATCAGCAAAATGCCAATCCATACAAAGAAACGGTTATGCGTTGACCATGAAATTATTTTTTCTATCATGTTAATTTTGTCTTTAGAAGCTGGGCGTTAACTACGCATTTCACCAATAAATTTCTGAATTTCAAAATAAATATTGTTTCATAAAATGATGCTTGTTAGAGCAATTAATGATTGTGGTCACTATGTTCAAGGTTTTCTTCAACTTGTTTCAAATCCATATTACACTTAGGGCATTGTCCGGGTTTGTCATACGTTTTTTCACCCTCACATTTCATAGGGCATTGATACTTTACGTTTTCTACTTGCTCTGTTGGCTCTGTTTCTTCTTTTTCTGTATTGTTAGAAGTTTTGCTTCCGCAAGAAGCGATGAACATTGTTACTGTAAGTAATAATGTTGCAGTAATAATCTTTGTTTTCATTTTATTTTTCATTTAGTTTGTTTAGTGAGTGTTATGAGGTGAGTTGTTTAAACAAAACAAAGCTAATAATACCTATCAAGAACAAGTAAATAAACCAATTAAAATATTTTTTAAATTTACTTTGTTCAAGCACATCACCTGTTTTGCAACATTCTTTCATAATAGAGATTTTTTAGTTTCTTGTTTTAGTTATGGTAATCATAATTATTTATCTTTAACCGTTGTCTAATATACCTTTTTGCACCCCCTACAGTTAGTACATGTTTAATATCATGCCTTGGAATAATCACTTGAAATTTATTTTGAACTTCTATAAAAAGATTAACCACTTCTATCAATTCAAAATTTAGTTCAACCAAAAACCTCGAATTATCTGTAATATCATCTTCAGCTACAAAGAATTTTTCTATTAAAATTAGATTAAATTGTTCATCAAAAGTTTTCATTACGTTAATTTTTTTTAGTTATTTCTTAGTCTCGAATTTTATTTAATACATTCTGCACAATTTCAATTTGAATATCCTCTTTTAAGTTTAGTCCTTCAAAATTTAACCCTAAATCATTAATTTTTAAATTGAATTTAAGTGTTAATAGGCAAGAATACATACCCCTGCTAGATATATGTTCCAAATGTCCATCGCCAGAGATAGTTTTTTGATTGGTAGAAATAATGCCATCTACCTTAAAATCAAGAGGAGGATGCCCATTCGTGTTAATATTTTGAATACCCAATTTACCTTTAAACTCTATGATTTCATATTTCAATTGTGCAAGCTTTTTATCGAGAGAATCAATCCCTGTCTTAAAATTTGATTTATCCATTTTGATGCTAATGTTTGCATTATCATAATTTAATAAAATCAACAATTCCTTTGTAGTAATTTTAAATATAGTATCCGCAGAAACAGCTGTTATTAGCATATCTCCATTTTGAGTCCGATAAACATCTTGTGCATTAACTTGAGGTAAAAAAATTATCCAGTACAGGATAAAAACAGTTGTATAGGTTGATTTTTTCATAATAATTTAAATTGATTTCGCTATTTTTTCCATAATACTTTGGTCTGTGCCAAACTTGCAAATAGCATCACAATTGGCTCTTAATTCCGAAAATAGAATGTATTTAATATTCATCTTCGAATTCTTAATAACCGGTCTGTTCAATTGTTGGATGACATCTTTTTCACGGTTATCAGGAATGATAATATAAAATACTTCTTTACCATTTCCAATACTAAAATGCAAATCGGATAAACGTAAAATACCCGAATAAATACTGGTGCTTTTTTCTACTTCAAATGCTCCAACAATTTTATTGGTATCTTTTTGAAACCAAAGCACATCAATTAGTTTTATGGTATTTTGGGTGTCTTTGTCAGTTGCTAATTCCGGGAATTTATTCATCGAAATAAACGAAAAATTTTGCCCATTAAACGATTTACTTTTGTCATTACTAGCAGGTGTAACATCAAAACCCAATGATGCACCAATTTTTAATAAATGATACTGCATTTCGTTATGAAGATTTTCTTCTATTTTTCCCTCTTGAATTTCTTTTTGTCGTTTTAAAATATTCTTTTCAAATTTTGTTCGCTCTTCTTCGCTTAAATATTCATCATTTCCTATCCACATTTTTTGTGACCCTATTTCAAAACATAATCCTGCAATTGCTCCTAAATCGTTCGACAATTCGGCTTTATGTTTGGTGTTGGTTTCTATAATTGTCTCTCTTATTTTTAGATATTCTGTCCAACTGCCTAACTTCTTTTTGTCCTTAAATAAAAAATTAAATCCATTGAGAATAGCCGTATTGAAGGGAGGAAACCACGTAGGATGTAAAAAGTATAAGATACTGCCAACCGCAGGACCTAATCCTTTTATTTGCAACGTATCTAATTTTACTATTTCCTTTATCACATGCTCTTCTGTTTTAGCATTAATCACATTTTCTAAGAATTGACCAAATGCAATTTTATTGTGTTGATTTTCATAAATATCAGGTATTCGTAATTTTGGTTTCCAATAAAAAGGGTGTGCTACACCAACAAAAATTTGTTTTTGTTCGGCAATACAACTCAAAACAAATTCTAAGCTACTCCCTTTAAAGTCGTTAGGAAATGTTTTGTCTTTTATATCATCAATAACTTGAAAAATACCTCTCCGAATGGTTCGAAAGGCTTTTAAACGTTGGTCATTATCTACAAACCAAGTATTATAAACACTTTCGGTATCAGATTTATACTGTTGAATTATTGGGGATAGGTTATTCATTTTTAGTTAAGAGTATTTATCCAATTAATAATTTCTTTTTTTTGATTTTCAGTTAGTTTTGAATTTCTATGCATTATTGTATAAGAAGTTAAAGGCATTTCATCATCTTTAATTTGATTGACGATGGTTTTTAATTTGTTCTTCTGCCTTCTTTTGGAGTAAGTTCCAAATTCGCTAAAATTTAATGCTGCTTTACCTTCTTTTACATGATGTTCTAAAAACCAGCCTAAAGGCTGAATTTTTTGGTAAAATGGATAATTGGTGTTGTTGCTGTGACAATCGTAGCAAGAGGTTTTTAAAATGGATTGAATCTCCTTTGGAACATCAAAAGTTTTGGTAAAATCTGCGGTTAGAATGGCAGTATTTTGATTTCGTTTAGTAGGGAAAAACTGAATCCCTACTAAACTAACCAAAACTAAAAACACTATTTTTTTACCCCATTTCATTAATTACCATTCTTTTTGAATTTTACCACAAGTAGGCATTTTAGTTCCCATGTATGGATTTTGAATTTCTTTGGTTTCACTAATCCAAATGGCTCCTTTGCCATCGTTTGCCATTGGACAAAAGTCTTCATATAATTTTTGAGAAGTTCCAATGAGGGCTATCAAGTCTTTTACATCAGTACTTAAAGAAACCAAATGTTC
The DNA here is from genome assembly GCA_964371285.1 of uncultured Vicingus sp. GTDB lineage: Bacteria > Bacteroidota > Bacteroidia > Flavobacteriales_E > Vicingaceae > Vicingus. Next base: position 21,079 of record CAYJMI010000012.1, read on the forward strand.
CCGTTGATGACTAATCTTGCTCGCATTTTCAGAAATATGTTCGGCATTTTCAATGGCACTTTCTAAAATTTCGTCCACTTCTTTTTGTTCATCTTCTGAAAGTCCTGAACCTTTAAATTCTTTTAAAGAAATCATTAGTTTTTCAGAAACTTTTGCTGCACTAGATGCATCATCTTTTACAAGGCTTTCATTTATAGCAAAATAATTGCTTAAAACAACAGAAAGATCTCCTTTCATTTCACCCATATTGGCAGATACACTTCTGTTTTCTTCCGTACTTCCATGTTCATGACTGGAATGGTCGTGTTCCATATCTTCGTGATGTTCTTCACTTTCAGTATGTTCATGGCTTTCGCTTTCATTGTTTTGTTGGTTTCCACAACTGATAAAAGTTGTGCTTCCAATTGCAAATAAAATTGCAATCCCGATTGTTAAAATTTGTTTTTTCATAATTCTTTTATTTATAATTAAAATACCTGCATAAGAAAAAAGAATATAACTTCTATATTAATTACACAATTTAAGAAGGAGAAATAGAACAAATATCCCCTTTTCTTACCTATGCAGGACTTAAAATTAATGTTTATGCCCTTCGTGGCTATCTTCTTTTTTCATTTCCATTTTCATTTCTTTTTCTGTTAAATTCATCCCACATTTTGGGCAATTTCCAGCTTTTTCATAAGTTTTATCTCCTTCACATTTCATGGGACAAGCGTAAGATATTGCCATTTTATCTTTTTTTATTTCGCTCTTTTTTTCTACTAAGTTCATTCCACATTTTGGGCAATCACCAGCTTTTTCATAAGTTTTATCTCCTTCGCATTTCATGGGACAAGCATACGTTGTTTTGTCTTCTACTGTTGTTTTTGCGTCATCTACTTTCATTTTAGAATGGTCGTGCATTTGTGCAAATGTAGCTGTGTAGCTGAATAAAGCTAAAGCTATTGTTATTACTAATTTTTGTGTTTTCATAATTTTAATCTTTGGGGTTTATAATTAATTGTTTATACTTTTTTATTATTCATTTATAATTATCTTTTTATAATCTTTCCTGTTGCAATGATTTCTTGATCTTGTCTTAGTTGATAGAAGTAAATTCCATCATTCCATGCTTCTGTTTTTAAAATGTGTTGCGACGAAATATTGTTAATGTAAATGATTTCTCCCATCACATTGTAAATTATCAGCTCACTTGGCTTATTGAACGGATTAACAATTGTTATGTCATTATTGAATGGATTTGGATAAATTTTTATTTTTTCGAAAAGAACAATGGTATTATCAAAAATTCCGACCGCTGAACTCAGTTGTTTTGCATAACTGACTTTTTGAAAAAAGGGCGGTTGCTGTGTCTGCATACCCTTGGCAATTTCCAAAACAGGAAATCCAAGATTTTTTGTGTACCAGCGGTAATAATAATTGCCTGTATAATTATCCACTTGTTGCACAACTCCATTTACGTACAACGTATCAAATACAGTTTCTGTAGTGTAAATACGAATTGCATCAACAGTTGTATCAGTGGGGGTTATAACGGTTCCCCACGCATCGGCAACAGACAAATAATCAATATGGTAAATTCTGACACTGTCCGGAGAAATGGGAATGTGGATAGTTGCTGTATGTTGTAATGAATCGCCATAGGATAATAAAGGAAAGATATTCCAATAATTATTAAATGTAGATTTTGCAGGATATTCCATGCCATAATACAACAACCCTGTACTGTCTTTTATGTAATGGTTGTAGTAACAATCTGTTTCGTCCACATGCGTAACATGCGAATGATAGATAAAACAGTTTTCTTTATTCACAATGTTTGAAAGCGGAAAAACAGCAGCGTTCGGAGTAGAAGTGTGTTCTTCCCAAATCATGGTGTCAAGAGATAATCCAACTGTTCCACAACAAGGTAATAGGTTGCTAAAATCCCATAGAACATTATTTCCCGAATTACCGGGCTGAAGTGTTAATCCTTGTGTACTATCCACTTTAACGCTTATCTGAATATCTCCAACATTTGGTAAATCGTTTATGTCGAGAATAATTTGAGCCATTGTAGTGGTGTAGCTAAATAAACTTATTACCATTGTGAGAACTAATTTTTTCGTGTTCATCATTTTAATCTTTATGATCTATATAATAATTGTTCATTTATATTTATTATCGGGCTGCAAACACCATAATTACAGCCATCATTCCAATCATTAAAGCACCACCTACAACATACATCGCTCCTTTTTGTTTTTTACCACCAGACATCATTCCCATACAACCCATGCCATTACTATTTGAGCTTTCTCCTTTTATCACCAAATTCATTCCGCATTTTGGACACTTACCGGGGGTGTCAGAAACTACTTCGGGGTGCATAGAACAGGTATAAGTTGGAGCTGCTTTATCCGTATTAACTTTGCTTCCTTTTTCAATTAATTTCATCCCACATTTTGGGCAAAATTCAGGTTTATTACTTATTACCTCAGAATGCATCGAGCAAGTGTATTCTTTAGAATTATCTGGTTCTTGTGCTATCGAAACTGTGCAACTAAACAAGCTAATTGCCATTGCGAGTACTAATTTTGTTGTTTTCATGATTTTTAATTTAAAGATTATATTAATTTCAATGTTTTATAATTATTATTAATGTTGATGCCCTCCTTCTTGTCCACCGCTTGGTTTTGGTGTGGATTTTTCTTTTCCAGTATAATAAAATTCTTTCTCTTTTTTCTTACTCATTAATTTCCCACTCGAATCATAAATTAATTGATAAACGATGGTTTCTGATGAATTTTTATCTCTTCGGGTAGTTAACAAATAGGTAATTATTCCTTTTTCATCTGTTTTCTGCATGATAGAAGCAATCGAATATTCATGAAATTTATGATGCAACTGCTCTTTTACCTGTTTTGGTAAAGTATCGAGTGATATTTTTAGCTCTGTTTGTGCAAAAGAAGTCGTAGTAATTCCCCAAGCGATAAAACCAAAAAGGAGCAAAAAGGCAACAAGCCTGTTTTCTAGAAAGTAATGAATTATCTTGTTAAGCATGATTTTAATTAATGTGATGATTAGAAAATGTGCTAATGAATTAAGGCACATTAATAACATATTGATAACCCACAGATGTTGTGAATTAATCAACAATCACATTAAAAAATCAAATTAAGAAAGACTGAACCAATACTTTAATATCCTTGACTAAGGGTGGTGGTAAATAATTTTTAAAGAAAAGATGTGGTGTTTCAACATTTGGAAGTAAATCGACAAGTATAGCAATAAAAGCAATGGTAAAACTAGGAGAAAAATGTTCAAAAGAAGTTATTTTCGTATAATTGTCGTTCAGTTGAATAGCTTGAAATTCATCTTGACAACAATTGGATTTCATTTGTTTTTCATCTGCACACTTCTTTTTGGAAGTATTTTCCATACCACAAGAAACATCAGAATGTCCGATATTTAATACAGTTTTTACTCTTTTTCCCCCACAAATGTGAGAAGAAACAGTAAATCCCATTGAAGTAAACAGAATTACAAGGCTTAATATGACTGAAAAAATCTTTTTCATTGTTTCTACCAAACGTAAATTTAATCCTTTTATTTTAAAGGAAGTTTATTTATTTTACTTTTTTACGTTATCAAAGAGTATAAACTATTCAAATCAATTTGAGTTTCCTGATATCATTTTAGCCGGAACTACCCATTTGTCATATTCTTCTGCAGTAACATAACCTAAACGAATGGCTTCTTCTTTTAACGTTGTTCCATTTTTATAAGCCGTATTGGCAATTTCTGCGGCTTTGTAATAACCAATTTTAGGATTAAGAGCCGTTACCAACATCAGTGAATTGTTTACGAGTTCATCCATTTTTGCACGATTTGGTTCTATACCCTTTGCACAATGTTCGTTAAAAGAAATACAAGCATCACCCAGCAATTCTGCCGATTGTAATAAATTATATGCCATCATGGGTTTAAAAACGTTTAATTCATAATGTCCCTGAGTTCCGCCAATGGTTATAGCCACATCGTTACCCATTACTTGGGCACAAACCATAGTTAATGCTTCACATTGTGTTGGATTAACTTTTCCGGGCATGATAGAAGAGCCTGGTTCATTTGCCGGAATAAATAATTCTCCGATACCACTTCTTGGTCCGGAAGCCATCATCCGAATATCGTTTGCAATTTTATTTAACGAAACTGCCAATTGTTTTAATGCTCCATGTGTTTCAACAATTGCGTCGTGTGCTGCTAAGGCTTCAAATTTATTTTCGGCAGTTACAAATGGAAGTCCCGAAAACTCAGCAATTTTTTTTGCCACCAATATATCGTACCCTTTTGGAGTGTTTAATCCTGTTCCTACGGCAGTACCTCCTAAAGCAATTTCAGAAAGATGTTCTAACGTATTTCTCAACGCTTTTAACCCGTGATTTAATTGAGATACATAACCTGAAAACTCTTGTCCTAAAGTAAGCGGAGTTGCATCCATTAAGTGAGTTCGTCCAATTTTTACAACTGTTTTAAACTCCTTGCTTTTTGCTTCGAGCGTATTTCGTAATTGTTCAACTCCTACAATTGTTTTTTCCATCACCATTTTGTAGCAGGCAATGTGCATAGCTGTTGGAAAAGTATCATTTGAAGATTGTGATTTGTTTACATCATCATTGGCATTTAAAGTGGGTTCTCCAACTCCAATTTTATGTCCTGCAATAACATGAGCCCGATGAGCAATTACCTCATTAACATTCATGTTACTTTGTGTTCCGGAGCCTGTTTGCCAGATGACCAATGGAAATTGGTCGTTTAACTTCCCAGTTAATATTTCATCACAAACTTGAGCGATTAAATCTCTTTTTTCTTCAGTAAGAACTCCTAATTCGCAATTGGTAAAAGCTGCTGCTTTTTTTAAATAAGCAAAACCATAAATAATTTCGAGAGGCATCGAAGCTTTTGGTCCAATTTTAAAATTGTTTTTGGAACGTTCAGTTTGTGCTCCCCAATAACTATCTATAGGAACTTTAACTTCTCCTAAGGTATCTTTTTCTATTCTGTATTTCATTTTTTTTAGGTTTACTAATTGGTACACCTAAATTAAACATAAAAACGAAGCAATTAAATCTGGTTTTAAAGTGGTTTTGCAAACCTCAAAATCAAACCATTTTTGTAGCTCAATAGTAAAACCAGTTCCGTTTAAATAATTGTTTAAAGCAAGGTTTAAGCCTTTTCCATAAAGTTCATGATTTGCACCAGTGGGGTCTTCGTGAAACAAATCGTTTTGGGCAAAACCTTTAAATTTTGGTCCTATTACTTTTATTCCAAATTCGGCTGGATTTTTACCAATTGGACTGTGAAAAGTACATGCAAACTTGTGCCAAAAAGCCGATTGAATACAGTTGTTTTGAAACAATTGCCTCACCACTTCTAACGAATCAATGGTTTCTTGTTCAGTTTCTGTGGGAAATCCATACATTAAATAAGCATGAACCATGATGTTGTTGTCGGAAAATGCTTTGGTAACATTTGCCACCTGAGCAATATCAACGCCTTTACTCATTTTTTCCAGCAACCTGTCCGAAGCCACTTCTAAACCTCCTGTAACAGCAATACACCCCGATTTTGAAAGCAACTTGCACAATTCACGTGTAAAGGTTTTTTCGAAACGTATGTTCGTCCACCAGGTAACAAATACTTTTCGTTCGATAAGTAATTCCGCCAATGCTTTTAACATTTTTGGAGGTGCTGCTTCATCAACAAAATGGAATCCAGTAATTCCAGTTTCGGTAACCATTTTTTCTATTTTATCGACTAATTTTTCAGCCGTTGTATTCTGGTAGTTTCCTATGTAATCTAAATTTACATCGCAAAACGAACATTGTTTCCAGTAACAACCATGCGAAACGGTTAATTTATTCCAACGCCCGTCGCTCCACATTCGGTGCATGGGGTTCATTACATCTAAAAACGACAAATAGTTGTTTTGTAATAATCCGATATAACTTGGTGCAGATAATTCGTTGTGATGAAAAATGGTGTTGGGTAATTTATTTTGGAAAACTACTTTTCCTTTTTCCAACAAATAGGTTCGTTCCAATTGATTTTGTTCAATCTCCTTAGAAAGATACTGAATCAATTTTAAAACAGGTACTTCACCATCGTCAAGTGTAATAAAATCGACATACTTGAAAATTCGAACATCGGTTAACGAACGCAATTCGGTATTGCAATAACCGCCACCAAAACCAATTTTAATGCTTGGAAATTGTTTTTTTATAAATTTTGCACACCTTAAAGCTGCAAACAAATTTCCAGGAAAAGGAATGGTAAAACAAATTAAATCGGGTTGATGTTCGTCGATTTTCGCCATGAGCAAGAGCAACAGCTTATCTTCAATAATGGTGGTACTGTAACCCAAATTTTTCTCAATCTCATCAAAACTACTTGCGGCTGTGGCAATGTGTTCGGCATAACAGGTAAACGAAAAAAACTCATCGACATTGGCTTTGATAAAATCGCCCAATTCTTCAATAAAAATGGTGGCTAAATGTTTGGCTTTATCCAATATTCCTAAATTTCCAAAAGCGTACTCCATAGCTTGTGAATTTAGATTTGAACGATGTGCTTTAGGCAAAAACTCCTGATGTATCATTTGATACGCAGCAGTAACTTCGTGGTGTTGAAGGTAAGTAATTACGGCATCTACTTTGGCAATATATTCTTCTCGTTGTTCCCAAACCAACGGAAACTCAAAACTTTTTTGTGCTTCAGCTTCATTAAAGACATGCCGAATAAAATCTTTGGTAAAAACTTTATTAAACAATTCGATGCTTAAATCACATTGTGAAACGGGTAAACCTTGTTCTTCCAAAAACCCTTTTAAGTAAGCTGTTGCCGGGTACGGAGTGTTTAACTGCGTAAAAGGAGGAGTGATTAAAAGCGTTTTTATTGGCATGGTTCAAAGATACCATTATCCGATTAGGGCAAACGAATAAAAATAAATTAAAGTTTAAACCAACTCGTCAAATAAATTAATTTATCAACCTAGAAAACTGATGTTTTACCATGCCTGCTGGGCTTTTCATTCTTTTGTGCATGTCCAAAATAAAATTGATGCCTGTTCCAGTATGTTTTCCTTTAATGATAAAATCACCTGAACTGTATTTAGGATGTTTGGCGACAAATTCTTTGATTTTTTCTAAATCAATTTTATGTTTAGTCATTACTTCATCGGCCTCTTTTTTTGCTTTTTGTTTTGCTTCAAAAAGTTTCATTTGAGCACGAGATTTAAAATTTACTTCACTATCGCCCGATGTTTCTAAGGATAAAAATATAATATCAGGGTAATCGCTGGTTACTTTAGATTGAACGCCATCGCTTGCTGTAGAAGGAAGACAGCCAAAAGGTTTTACAGAAATGAGCATGTGAGCTGTTTTGTTTTTATTCAAATAAATTAAACTACCAACTTCCATGTAAGCTTCTCCACCACCTTGTCGTTTATTGTAATAATTATGGGCTAAATTGGCAAGTTTTCTGTTGTTGGTGGTATTGTTTGGTTTAAAGCCTAAAGCCGAACGATATAGGTTATAATAAGCATTTAATAACCTACGAAAACCGTATAATTTTAATTCATTTTTATAAGGATTTGCTCCTTCACCCAAACCGTGTTTCTCTTGCACAATACCTCTTCGGTCTCTTGCTTTTATTTCTCTCGAAAATAATAAATGCTCAAACCAACCAGTCATAGGTTCCATTTTTACTTCTACATTTTCGGTAACCAGCCATTTTTTTAAATGATAATTGCCTTGCGATTCGGTAAGGCTTGCCCAAAACTCGCCCGTAATTTTTACAATGGGTTTAATTTGAGTGTAATCGCATTGTACTTTTGCAAATACCTTTTTTACTTCCTGTAAACCTTTGTATATTTTTTTAGTGTCCTTTATGCTTTTTTGCATAATCAATAATGCATCCTCTTTCGCTTTTCTGGTTGCACCGCTGCTAATTTCATAAGGTTCTATTTTGTTGACTAAATCATTTATTAAATCCCCTACAATAAGAGCTTTGATGATGCCTACATAAAAATCTTTATTATAATTCATGCCCGGCTCTTCTCCATCTACTTGGCTTTGTTTAGTTCCACCAGCTTGTTGAACTACCATGATTCGAAAATTTTCAAATCCGGCATCAATCATTGCTTTTCGATACTCATTTTCATACATACCAAATCGACATGGTCCACAAGAACCTGCAGTAAAATAAGCGTATTGTTGTTCTATTTCTTCAACACTTAATTCTTTTGCCTTGTTTTGCAAATATTTTATCAAGTTGCCAATGGTATAATAGGTAGGATTGCATTGCCCTTTATTACAAAATTCCTTACCAATGGTTATACTTTCAAAATCAGCTTCTGGCAAACGTTCCACTTTATACCCCAATGATTGCAAGTGGCTTAACATTAATTCTTCATGAGCCTCAGTTAGCCCTCCAAATAATATGGTCGTATTTTTCCGGTCTGCAAAAGTAAAAGGATGTAATTTTGGTCGCTCAAAATGATTGCTTTCCGAATGTATTTTTGCAATATTTTCAGCCAATTGAGTTTCCATTTCGATGACCTCATGCTCGAAATCATTTCCAGTTATAGTCGGTTCGGTAGTTGTTATCATTTTGCTAAAAAATTAAATTACAATTTGCTCTTTTGTTGCTGTTTCTAGAGAGGTTTTTTTTCCCTTTTGATTTAGCGATTAATTCTCTTTCATATTTTCTGAGTGCATAAGAAATGGTTTCAACTCTAATGTTGATGGAACCCGAAGGTTTATTTTCGTCAATATCATGAAAAGTAAAAAATGGTGTTTTGGTCGCTTCTAAAATTCCTTCTACAACATTATAGATGGGGGCATCCATACCACATTTAAAATTACTTAAATCAATTACTGCTAAATTCGGATGTCGTGCCGCATATTTGGCTGCCCACATTTTAAGGTTGGTGTTAGAACTGTAAGCATTGGCGTAAACATCAGAAATTTCTTTAGGATGCGAAATCCTTCCCGCTCTAATATCTTCTCCAAAAAGCATTTCCAATTCTTGTTCATTATCAGGCAACGATTCCATACTTAAAATGGGATAACCTTGTTGTTGAATTAAATCTAAAATACCATGATTTAATCCTGGGTCGTTATGGTAAGGTCGCCCCAACATCAACAAACCCACTTTGTTGTTTTTCACTAAATTGTGAAGAATTTTTCTTGAGTTCATTTTTAATTCCTCAAAATAATTATCCAGAGCTTTAAATGCTTCTTTTGCTGCCAAAGCATTTTCTTCTTTTCCTAATGAAAAATGAGGAGCAAAAGTGGTGTAGAGTTGTTTTACTACAAAGTTGGGTTCTAAAAAATTAATGGTATCATCAATGTAAGTGATGTTTTTCTTATTAAACTCATTGGTTTCTTTGGTAAAAGCGGCTTTACAAATGTTACTTGCCGATTGTACTGTAGGACAAGCACATGAGCCAGCGGTATTCACAAAATCTTCTTTTAAGTTGATAAAAGTTGGAAAATAGATATAATCCACTTTTTTGTTCGAAAAAATTAAATCATGGATGTGAGAAACAGCAACTTTAGAAGGAAAACAAGGGTCGATAGAACCTCTTTTACTCCCTGTTTTATACATTTCTCCATCGGTATAACTAGACCAAACTATTTTGCTAAATCCTAAAGCCTCGAAATAGGTTCTAAAAAATGGAGCGTAACTGTACATGTTTAACGCACGAGGCATTCCTATGACTATATTTTTACGTTTTTCTAAGATTTTAGCCACCTTTTGTTTGCCAAAAAATGTAGTGTCTGCCTTAGCAATTATTGCTGGGTTAAACGTTTTAAAAACTCTTTTAGCCGAAAAAGAAACGATATTAGGATGGTGTTTAGCCTTTTCTTTTTGTTTGGCAACAATAGCTTTCATTTCATCCTTATCAGTAACAGTGCCTTTTTCACAAGTGGCAACAATAAAACGAGCTTCGTTGCCTGATGGAGTTTCCGACTCAATAAATGTACGCACACAAAGGTTGCTGCAAAAATCACAACGAGTAGATTCTCCTCTTAAGGTTTTATAAGTTAATAGCTTGGTTTGTTCTAACCCAATAAATGAAGTGGGCTTGTCTTGAGTTACTGTTAAAGCCTCAAAAGCAGCTCCAATAGCTCCCGAAACACCACAATATTGATGAACGATGACATTTGCATCTTTAACCCTAGCTTTAATGTAATCTACTTGAGCTTTTACTGCCGCCAAATTTTTTTGAGTACCACCTTGTAACACAAAGTTTCGCCCATACTTAGCCAAATTAGGCTCCTGAACTACATACAGCCAAATATTTTTTGGTAAAACTTTAGCCAGTCCAGCCATTATTTCTTTAGCTTGCCACCCCAAACGTTGAAAATTAACAATGTCGGATTCCATAAAAACCGCACACCCATAGCTAAAAATAGGTGTTATGGTTGCTTTAAAAGCTTCATCAGCATAATCTTGAATTTGAACACCAAATTTATCAGCCGTATTTTGCAAAAAATAACCATTACCAGCACTACATTGGGTATTCAATTTAAAATCGCTGACCATGCCATTTTTTATAAAGATAACCTTTATGTCTTGCCCTCCAACATCTATTAAAACATCGGTATCTTTATAATAATGTAAGGCAGCTTCTGCATGAGCAACTGTTTCAACCAAAGCAACATCGGCACCAAAAGTTTCCTTGAGCATGTCTTTTGCATAACCTGTTGTTCCTACTCCTTGAATAGATAATATTGCCCCTTCTTTTTCAATGTTATTTTGAAGGTTTTTAATCATTTCAATAGTATCAGGAATGGGATTTCCTTTGGATAGACCATAAGCCTCAGCAATTAAATTTTTGTCTTTGTCAATCAACACTCCTTTGGTAGAAGTAGAGCCGCCATCAATCCCTAACCAAGCTTTTACAACTTCCCCTTTTTTAAATGTTGGATAAATGGGAGTTGAAACCGAATAATTTTTACTAAAATCATCCAATTCTAAAGTATCTTTTACCAATCCGCCATCACAGCTTCCGCTTGAAAGATTTGCTAATCTCCCTCCATCAATAAATTTAGTTAATTGTTCAAAACCATTATAAATACCAACGGTTGTAGGTTCTTCTAAACCATATAAAACGACACCAATTGCAGCATAATATTCTGCATTTTCAGGCACATAAATTAATTCTTCGGGATTCTTGCAATCACCAAGATTGGTTTCTCTTTCTTTCCATATTTTTGGAATGTTTTCAATCCAAGCTTCTTTCATTGCTGGGATAAAAGTGTTTGGACCACCTAATAATAAAACTTTAGGAAGCAAGGTGTTTCCACGAGTTAAAACAGAAAGATTTTGTTGTGCAATGGCTTCAAAAAGCGAAGCCATCAATTCTTGTGAATTTACTCCTTGTTTTTGCAAACCATTAATATCAGTCTCGGCAAAAACGCCACATTTTCCGGCTACAGGATGCAATTTGGTTCCTTTGTATTTAACGTTAACTAAGTCTTCTGTTTTTAGTTGAAGTTTAGTACATATTTTGTCGATAACTGCCCCAGTACCTCCAGCACATTTATCATTCATGCTAGGCAGTTTTCTTTTTTCTTTTGATTTTGGATCAACTTGCCAAATAATAATTTTTGCATCTTGCCCGCCCAATTCAATTACCGAACCTGTGTCTGGATGATATTTCTCAACAGCAAGACTAACTGCATTTACTTCCTGAACAAATTTTGCATTTAATAATGGGGAAATATTTGCAGACCCTGAACCGGTCATAAAAATTTGGGTCTGATTTTTAATGTTGGGGAATTTATTCTCTATTATCGTCAAAAACTCAAGTACCTTTTCGGGCTGTTTGGTTTCATGGCGTTGATAATCTTTCCACAAAACCTCTTGGTTTTTTCTGTCCATCACCACAGCCTTAACAGTAGTAGAACCTACATCTAATCCAATAATAAAATTGTTACTACTCAAAATCATACAATTTAAAGCCCTAAAAAATCAAGTTTATACAAGATTAAGGGTTTTATTAAATAATTTTCATGACATAAATCACATTATTTCGGTGATTTATGTTGTTAATTATCCATTAAATAAGGTAATTTGAGGTAAATTTTTATGGAGAATTTTTATCTTATTCGTATCAATTTTTTTTTAAAGTACCTTTGCAACATGGTTACTACAATAAAAACTCAATCGAATATTCTAAGTAAACTGAATATTGAGCAACTCAATGCTATGCAAGAAGAGGCTCAAATGGTAATTTCTACTAACACCAACGTTGTATTATTATCGCCAACAGGTTCGGGTAAAACATTGGCTTTTTTGTTGCCAATAATTTCCGAATTGGATAAGACTTGTGCAGAAATTCAAGTGTTGATTTTGGTGCCAACCAGAGAATTAGCCATGCAAATTGAGCAAGTTGTGCGAGAAATGGGTACTGGTTTTAAAGTAAATGCTGTGTATGGAGGAAGGGCTGGTTCTAAAGACAAGATAGATTTAAAACATCGCCCAGCTATATTAATTGGAACATCTGGCAGGGTTGCCGACCGTATTTTTAGAGACAGTTTCTCTACCGAATTTATTAAAACGTTGGTTTTGGATGAGTTTGACAAATCGCTCGAAATAGGTTTTGAAAATGAAATGCGTGAAATTATTGAAGGACTACCAAACGTAAAAAAAAGAATTTTAACCTCCGCCACTCAAAAAATTAATATTCCTGAATTTGTTGGGTTAAGAAATCCAACATACATTGATTATTTAGCGGATGGAATTTCTCAATTAAAAGTTAAAATTGTTGTTTCGCCAACCAAAGATAAACTCGGCACACTTTTAGATACGCTTTGCCACATTGGCAATGAGCCTGGAATTATTTTTTGCAACTTTAAAGATACCATTCAAGAAGTAAGTGATTTTTTAACTGAAAATCATGTTGCTCACGGTTGTTTTTTTGGTGGCATGGAACAAATAGATAGAGAACGAGCTTTAATGAAATTTAGAAACGGAACATATCAATTGCTTATTGCTACGGATTTAGCTGCTCGAGGGCTTGATATTCCCGAATTAAAATTTATTATTCATTTTCAGTTACCACACAGAAACGAAGAGTTTATTCATAGAAATGGTAGAACAGCTAGAATGAACAGCGATGGAACAGCTTATGTGTTGAAGTGGAAAAACGAATTGTTACCCGATTTTATTAAGAACGCTGAAATGGAAGAACTTAAAAATGCACCAATACCGTCTCCATCAAAATGGGTTACGGCTTACATTTCGGGCGGACGAAAAGATAAAATATCGAAAGGAGATATTGCTGGATGGTGTTGTAAACAAGGCAATTTAACACAAAATGAAATTGGAGTGATTGAAATAAAACAAGATTGTGCATTTGTGGCAATAGATGCCAAAAAAGCAACTCAGTTGGTTCAATTAATCGATAATAGCAAATTAAAAACAAAAAAAGTACGAGTAACCTTAATTTAGTATTTATTAAAAAATTATACCATGAGAAAGACAATTTTAATAGCAATAGCAGCATTTATTTGTACGACAACCAATGCACAATTTTTAAACAAAGTAAAAAAAAACATACCAACAAACATTTCAGTTCCACCAACTGGATTGTCTGAAGAAGAAGTTGGGAAAGGGCTGAAAGAAGCTTTAAATAAAGGAGTAGAAAAGGGTGTCGCTCAATTATCAAAACCAGACGGTTATTTTAAAGATGTAGAAATTAAAATACCCATGCCTGAAAAAGCTAAAAATGTAGAGGAAAAATTACGAAAAATGGGGCAAGGAAAAAAAGTGGATGAAGCCATTTTATCCATGAATAGAGCTGCGGAAGATGCCGCTATTTCAGCAAAACCTCTTTTTGTGGCAGCAATAAAAGAAATGACCATAACCGATGCCATGAACATTTTAAAAGGAGAAAAAAATGCAGCAACTAAATATTTGCATAAATCAACAAACAATGCATTAACAGAAAAATTTCGTCCTATTATTAAAGTTTCGCTTGATAAAGTAGGAGCAACCAAACATTGGCAAACTGTTTTTTCGACCTACAATAAAATTCCTTTGGTAGAAAAAGTTAATCCAGATTTAGAAGAATATGTTACCGATAAAGCCATTCAAGGGTTATTTATTCAAGTAGCAAAAGAAGAACTTCAAATAAGAGAAAATCCTGCTGCTAGAGTTACCGATTTATTAAAAAAAGTGTTTGGGAAGTAACAAATTATTATTTACGTGCAAAGGTTTAACGAAAGCAGAAAAATATTTAGAGAATTATATCCCTTAGAACTTGTATTTTTAGTTCTTACTCCAATTTTTATTGGAGTAATTATTGATTATGATTTATTTGATAGTAGATATATTGTTATAAATCTGATTTGGGTTTTAGTATTTACCATTTCCTACAATATTTTTCATAAAAAATTAATTTATAGACTAGGTGCCATCGTATATTTTCTAATTGGCATCATTGAAATTTCGCATTGGGTAATATTAAAAGGACCAGTAACTATAACCAGTTTTATGGTTCTTGCGAACACAAACTATAATGAAGCAGTTGAGTTTATGGATTTAAAATCTTCATTTTGGTTACTAATATTAATTCCATATTCAATTTTATTCGTTCTTACTTATAGAAACCCACCGACTGTTAATAACTCAAAAAAAAAATCGTATGCTATTATTTTTCTGGCATTAGTAGCGATTGCTTTTATTTCTGAAAACGCCATAAATGGGCGGTTTGTAAGAAAAGGAGTGCCTCAAATTGCAAATGTAACTTGCTCTTTTTTTGAAAAGATGACTCTTTATAAAGAAGCGATGCAAGAAAAATCGCCAAAAAAAATTAAGGTTAATTCCAACGGCACATCCAACCAACAAACCTTTGTACTCATAATCGGAGAATCTTGTAGCAGAAGGCACATGTCAATTTACGGTTCAAAAAGAATAACGAACCCAAAACTAAGTAAACGAAAAGATATTTTTAAATATACCGATGTGGTGTCGCCATATAGTACAACATTAAATTCGGTGTTGGCAATTATGTCGAATGCTGATTTAGAAAACAGAATAGACTTTGATAAAAGTATTGATTTAATTGATGTATTTCATTCAGCAGGATTTAAAACGTATTGGATTTCTAATCAATCACCTATTGGAATTTGGGACAATTTAATTACTGTTTTAGCCAAAAAATCTGACCATTCAAAATTTGTAAATATTTCTAGTAATTCGTCGTTTGAAGCAACCCACAGTTCGTCTTACGACTCAAAACTTTTTAATCCTTTTAAAGCTGTATTAAACGAAAAAGTTGATAAAAAATTTATTGTTCTTCATTTAATGGGCAGCCATTCTTCTTATTCAAAAAGATACCCATCAGATTTTAATGTTTTTAAAGGAAAAAAT
The DNA here is from genome assembly GCA_964371285.1 of uncultured Vicingus sp. Classification (GTDB taxonomy): domain Bacteria; phylum Bacteroidota; class Bacteroidia; order Flavobacteriales_E; family Vicingaceae; genus Vicingus. Next base: position 36,508 of record CAYJMI010000012.1, read on the forward strand.
TCAAAAGAAGAAACCATTGCTGAATATGACAACTCTGTGTTGTACAACGATTTTATTGTTGATAGCTTGTTTAATATCTTAAAATCAAACACCACATTACAGAATAACGCTATATCTTCAGCAATTTATTTGTCAGATCATGGCGAAAATGTGTATGATACAAACGATAGGGCAGGACATGATTATGCCAACGAGATGCCACAAGTAAATGTGGAAATCCCATTTTTAGTTTGGCTCTCACCACGTTATATCTATAACAATGCTGCTAAAACAGAAATTATTAAAACAAATATTGACCAACCATTTGTAGCCGATGATTTGTTTCATGCCATAATGGATTTGAACGGAATTCAATGTGCTTTTTTTAAGAATGAAAAAAGTATTTTTAATGAAAAATTTAACAATTCTCGACAAAGAGTTTTAGAGGATGGAAGGGATTATGATGCAAAATGAAAATACTTTAAGATAGATTTTTTGTGGTGTTAATTATTTTATTACCTTTGCCAACTTCTTTTTAAAAGAAATAAGTGAAAATTTTAAAAGAATACACCATACAATTTGTTGGTTTAATACAAGGAACTCATTTTTTTGAGTACAAAATAAACAACAAGTTCTTTGAAGAATTAGATTGTAACGACTTTATTGATGCAGCTTTTGTTGTTGAATTAGAGTTTATAAAACAATCTACAATGATGCTACTTAATTTTAGCTTTAAAGGTAAAATTAGAGTTCCCTGCGATAGATGTGCAGAGAATTTTGAAATGCCCATTAAAGGAGCAGAAAAATTGATTGTGAAATTTGGAGATACTTCGTTTAACGATATCGACGATATTTTAATTTTGTCAGAAAACGAACACGAAATTAATGTAGCACATTACATTTATGAATTTATTGAATTGAACATTCCATTCAAAAGGACACACAAAGAAAATGAATGCGATGTAGAAACAATAAAAAAATTAAATGAGTTAGCAGTAAATAAAACAGAAAATATTGACCCGCGTTGGTCAACTTTAAAAAACTTTAACAACAATTAGAAAAATAAAATAAAATGGCACATCCTAAGAGAAAAACATCTAAAACCAGAAGAGACAAAGGTAGAACTCACTATAAAGCTGTAGCACCTACAACTTCAACATGTTCAAACTGTGGAGCCCCAGTATTATACCATAGAGTTTGTGGAGATTGTGGCTTTTACAGAGGAAAACAAGCAGTAGAAAAACAAGTTGCAATTTAATAGCAACCTCCAAAATTTAATTTAAAAAACTTGTCCCGAGTATTCGAGGCAAGTTTTTTTGTTATATTCTACTATTTCTTACTTAAGATAAGATATATTTTTTACCTTCGTTGTTCATTTCTACAAAAATAAAAGTATGAATAAAATTACCGCAGCAATAACAGCTGTTCAAGGATATGTTCCCGACTACATATTAACCAATAAAGAATTGGAAACTATGGTTGACACCACCGACGAATGGATAATGTCGAGAACTGGAGTTAAGGAAAGAAGAATACTTAAAGGTGAAGGTAAAGGCTCTTCTGATATGGCGGCTCCTGCTGTTTTAGCGTTATGTAAAAAAAGAGGGATTTCGCCTAAAGAAATAGACCTATTAATTTGTTGCACAGTAACGGCCGACCATATTTTTCCAGCAACAGCTAACATTATTACCGATAAAATTGGAGCAACAAATGAATTTGGATTTGATGTAAATGCCGCCTGTTCAGGGTTTATTTACGGATTGGTAACAGGCTCGAAATTTGTTGAATCTGGTTCGCACAAAAAAGTTGTTGTTGTTGGAGTTGATAAAATGTCGGCTTTAGTAGATTATGAAGATCGCCAAACATGCATTATTTTTGGTGATGGATGTGGTGCTGTTTTATTAGAACCAAATACCGAAGGGTTTGGAATAAAAGATTCTATATTAAGAAGCGATGGTTCAGGTTTTCAATTTTTACATCAAAAAGCAGGAGGTTCAGCATATCCTCCAACAATAGAAACGGTTACCAACAAAGAACACCATATTCATCAAGAAGGACAAGCGGTTTTTAAATTTGCGGTAACCAACATGGCTGACGTTTCTGCTGAAATAATGGAAAAAAATAACCTATCTGCAGACGATGTAGCGTGGCTAGTTCCTCATCAAGCAAACAAAAGAATTATAGATGCAACTGCTCGAAGAATGGGGTTGAGTGATGAAAAAGTAATGCTTAATATTCAAAAATACGGCAACACTACATCGGGAACCATTCCACTGTGTTTATGGGAATGGGAAAGTCAATTAAAAAAAGGTGATAATATTATTTTATCCGCTTTTGGAGGGGGCTTTACTTGGGGGGCAATTTGGGTTAAATGGGCATACGATTCTAAAAAATAGTATTACTTTTGTCAAATTAAAAAAATCAATAAAAATTGATGAATTTATCGGTTAAACTTACATAAAATTGGGAATATGAAAATTACAGAAATTCAAGATTTAATCAAATTTGTATCAAAATCGGGAGTAAGCGAAGTTGAAATTCAGGATAAAGATTTTAAAATCATTATTAAAACTCCTGCAGGAAGAAAGGTTGAAACACAAACCATTATTCAGGCAGCTCCAGTAGCAGTTCAACAAGCGACTCCAGTAGCACCAGTAGTTTCGGAGCCTGTAAAACCGATTGCAACGGCTGCAAATGATGATTCAAAATATATTACTATAAAATCACCAATGATTGGTACTTTTTATAGAAAAGCATCGCCAGACAAACCAAACTTTGTTAATGTAGGCGATGAAGTAACTCCTAAAACAGTTGTTTGTATTATTGAAGCCATGAAATTATTCAATGAAATTGAAGCAGAAGTAACTGGTAAAGTGGTTAAAATGCTTGTTGATGATGGTTCTCCAGTAGAATATGACCAACCTTTGTTTTTAGTTGATCCAGCTTAATTTATCCCGATAGCTATCGGGATTGAAAATGTGCTCCTTTGAATATGAATAATTCGATTTATCATTTTCTAGTTAAGCATCACTAATTTTCGAATGGTTTAATTTTCAAATTGAAATTATGTTTAAAAAAATATTAATAGCAAATCGAGGAGAAATTGCATTAAGAGTTATTAGAACTTGTAAAGAAATGGGTATAAGCACAGTTGCAGTTTACTCAACAGCCGATAAAGATAGTTTACATGTTCGATTTGCCGATGAAGCAGTTTGTATTGGTCCTCCAAAAAGTTCTGAATCATACTTAAATATTCCCCGAATTATTGCTGCTGCAGAAATAACCAATGCCGATGCCATTCATCCTGGATATGGTTTTTTATCTGAAAATGCAAAATTTTCAAAAATCTGCCAAGAAAATAATATCAAATTTATTGGTGCTTCACCCGATATGATTGATAAAATGGGAGATAAAGCATCTGCTAAAGAAACCATGAAAAAAGCTGGGGTTCCAGTTGTGCCAGGATCAACAGGTTTACTAATAGATTTAGACGATGCTAAAAAAACAGCTAAAAAAATTGTTTACCCTGTTATGATTAAAGCTACTGCTGGTGGTGGTGGTAAAGGAATGAGAGTGGTATGGAAAGAAGAAGAAATGCAAGCAGCATGGGAATCCGCCCGACAAGAAGCATTAGCCTCTTTTGGGAATGACGGGATGTACATGGAAAAATTTATTGAAGAGCCACGTCATATCGAAATTCAAATTGCAGGAGATTATCGAGGAAAAGCTTGTCATTTATCTGAAAGAGATTGTTCCATTCAACGAAGACATCAAAAATTGGTAGAAGAAACACCTTCGCCATTTATGACTAAAGAACTAAGAAAAAAAATGGGGGCAGCTGCTATAAAAGCTGCAGAAGCCGTTAAATATGAAGGTGTTGGAACTATAGAGTTTTTGGTGGATAAAAATCGTGATTTTTATTTCATGGAAATGAATACTCGTATTCAAGTAGAGCATACCATTACTGAAGAAGTAATAAATTACGATTTGGTGAAAGAACAAATTAAGTTGGCTTGGGGAGATAAAATTAGTGGGAAAAATTACGAACCTACCATGCATGCTATTCAATGTAGAATTAATGCTGAAGACCCTTTTAATGATTTTAGACCATGTCCAGGAAAAATTGAAACATATCATTGTCCTGGTGGTCATGGAATTAGAATTGATACTCACGTTTATGCAAGTTATGTAATTCCGCCTTATTATGATTCTATGATTGCTAAACTTATCACTGTTGCTCAAACAAGAGATGAAGCTATTAGAAAAATGGAAAGAGCACTTAGTGAATATATTATTGAAGGAGTAAAAACAACTATTCCATTTCATCAACAATTAATGCAAGATAAAGATTTTAGAAGTGGAAATTTCACTACTAAATTCATGGAAACTTTTAAATTAAAAGAAATTTAACAAATAGATTAAGTTTAAAATTAATCTGTTTAATATCTTTGTAAAAAATAATGTAATTTTAGTGCTCTTTAAATCAATAAATTAACTCGATAAAAATTAAACTACTATGGATAAAAAAACATTTAAAGTTCTAGTCCCTCATGATTTTAGTACCGTTGCTGATTGTGCAGTAAATCATGCTTCTAAAATTGCTAATTCATTTGGTGGAGAGGTACATTTACTTCACGTAGTTTCTAAACAAAAAGAAATTGAACCTATAAAAGAAAAACTTACAAAAATTGCTGAGAAAGCTGAAAAACACACAGCAGCTACTTTTCATGTCATTGTTCGTGTAGGTAATATTTTTGAAGATATTGGAGATGTTGCCTCTGAAATAGGTGCTGGTTTTATTGTGATGGGGACTCATGGAGCAAAAGGAATGCAAAAAATTATGGGAAGTTATGCCCTTAGAGTTATTTCTAATTCAAAAGTGCCTTTCGTAATTGTTCAAAATAAAGATCCAAAAAAAGCCGATACCTACGACGATATTGTTGTTCCAGTTGATTATTCAGAAGTTACCAAACAAAAATTAGCAGTTGCAGCAAATATCGCAATTCAATTTGGAAGTAAAATTCACTTATTTTATGAATTAGAATCAGATGAATTTTTAAAGAAAAAATTAGATAGAGAATTGTCTTTTGCAAAAAACTATTTTTTAGAAAGAAAAATTACATACACACTTAATCAAGCAGAAGAATCAGGAAGTTTTAAAAAACAATTGATAAAATTTGCTGCAAGAATAGATGCTGATTTAATTGCTGTTGTTAATACACAAGAAGGTGCTTTATTACCAGATTTCTTTGGTAGTGAAGAACAAGAAGTAATTGCTAACGAGGCTGAAATTCCTGTAATCATTACAAACCCAACTCAACAAGTTGTTTCTGGTGGTGTAATCGGGTCTTAATTTTTATAAAATAAGCTAAACAAAAAAGAGCCGTCCCGCAATATTGCGGGACGGCTCTTTTTGTAAGGAAAAATTTATTTGTATTTTAATTGTTTTTGAAACCCCTACTTTTTCCTGGAAAATAATTTCTAGAGTTTCTAATTTCTTTGTTATCCCAGTTCCAAATAACCAATTGGTATTTTCTCCAAATGTAGTCGATTGGGGCTACTAAGAAATGAACAAATCTAGTAAAAGGAATAATTCCGATAATTAAAAAAGCTGATGCAATATGTGTTTTTACCATTAATAAAGCCATGGCATTACTGGTAGAAAGTTGAGCAATTAAATCCACATTTGGATTAAAGGCAAAAACTGAGCGTAAATAAGGTGTCATTACTGATGCGAACCAATTAGAACCCCATCTTCCGTAATAAGCCATTAACATACCACTTGCAATTTGCACAAACAAAACAAAGTAAACCACATAATCCATAGTGTTGGAAACCATTTGAATTCTTTTGGTAGTTGCTCTTCGTTTAATTAAAATAAGCAAACCAATAAATGCACAAATAGCAAAACCAAAAGCAGAAAATTCTAAAATTAACAACCGAACTGGAGAGCCATTCCAAGCCATAACAGCACTTGGCACTAAAAATCCGATTAAGTGTCCTAAAAACAACATCACAATACCCCAGTGAAAAAACTGGCTACCAAAAAACAGTTGCCTGCCCTCTAAAAATTGCGATGATAACGAAGATACTTGAAATCCTTTTTTCATGTACCTGTAAATTGAACCTATTAAAAACACTGCTAGTGCAACATAAGGTAAGGC
>CAYJMI010000012.1:42660-53101 GCA_964371285.1 uncultured Vicingus sp.
GCTCCGAATAATAAATAATCTAACATAGTTTTAAGTTTTAAGCCCCCCAACATTTTTTATTCTTGTTAAGGCTAGAGGTCTATTGATTTATAATTTATTGTTTTTGTTTTTAATCTCTAATTTCTAATCTTCAATTTAACTATGAATTCCCATTTGTTCCATTGCTCGTTGTTTTACTTGCTCTGGAGTAGGTGTTGAAACGCTACAACCATCTTCACAGTCGCTATGTAAAAATGCTTTTGCATAAGCAGGTATTATTTCAACTTGTCTTTCATATACCACATCTTCAAAATCTTTTTTGAAAATCATGATTAATGAACTGATGGCATTTTTATAAATGTTTCCATCTTTAATGCCTTCCATAATAATTACTTTCTGTTTTTTGTTTAATACCTTTTCTCTAATTTGAGTTTTTGCCGCATCAAATTCAGAAAGCATTTTTTCAAGTGCGGGAATCATTATCATAACCACCAATTCGTTGACGAAACTTTCGTCTTTATGCATCGGTAGTAATCTCATAACATAAGGCAAATTATCTGCTAATTCATGTTCGCAATCATTTTTATATTTATCTTGTTCGGCTTTCATGTTTACCAAAAACTCACCTCTTTTGTAGTCTTCAGCAAAAATTACGTAGCCCAAATCTAAAAAGCAGGTGGCTTGAATATGAAAAGTTTTTTGAAAAATTTCTTCAATTTGAGGATAAGTAGAATTAGCAATGAATTCAGAAAATCGATTAAACTCCATTCCAGCATTCGGATAATTCTTATCCAAAAACTCCTGAATTTTAATTACCGTTGCTTTTATATCCTGATTGGGATATCGAAACAACTCGGCAAGTAGTGTATAATGTTCTAAATTTTTCATACTATTTAAGTTTCGAGTTAATGTTCCTTGTTTCGGGTTCTATTAACTTGGAACTCGAAACATGAAACTTTAAACGTTTTACAATCCTCTAGCAGGTTTTTCTTTAAATCCAAAACCTGTACTTCCTTTATAATCACCTGTGTTTTCAAGCATTTCAATCGCTTCTTCACGGTGAGCAGCAGGAATAACAAATCGTTCTTCAAATGTTGCTAAAGAGGTTAATCTAAATATTGCATTTGCTGTATGAATATCCATTCCAGCCTCATTCATTACAGTATTTAATTGTTTTTCAGTTACATCTTTCACCGTAGTATCTCTTCTAGAAACTCTAACAGCATGAAGTTTTTTAAACACATCAATTACTTTTTGGTCGTTTCCAGCAGTAAATAATGAAGACAAGTAGCGAATTGGAACTCTTAATTTTTCTACACCTGCTAATAAATGCTCAGAAACGGTATCGTAAATTCCATCCGCACTTACTGAAGCCATTGCCGGTAAAAGTGGTGGAACGTAGAATAAGTTAGGTAAAGTTCTAAACTCAGGATGTAATGGAAGAGCAATTTTCCATTCTTTTACGAACTTATAAACTGGTGAGTTTTGAGCTGCTTTAATTGTTGAATCAGCAATTCCATTTGCTTTTGCCGCTTTAATCACTGCAGGGTCATTTGGATTCAAATAAATATCTAAGTGTCTATCAACTAGTTGAGATTCATCACAAGATGCAACTTGTTGAATTTGATCAGCATCATACAACATTACTCCTAAATAACGAATACGACCCACACATGAGTGCATACAAGCAGGTGCTTGAGCCGATTCTAAACGTGGATAACACAATACACACTTTTCAGATTTACCTGTATTCCAGTTGTAGTAGCTTTTTTTGTAAGGACATGCAGTAACACACATTCTCCAAGCTCTACATCTTTCTTGATTAATTAAAACCACACCATCTTCACCTCTTTTGTATAAAGCTCCAGAAGGACAAGAGCCTACACACGCAGGATTTAAACAATGGTTACAAATACGAGGTAAATAATGGAAAGTCATTTTTTCCAATTGGAACATCGCTTCTTGTTCTGCCTGACTTAAATGTTTGAAATTAACGTCTTTACGAGCATAATCAGGTGTTCCGGATAAATCATCATCCCAGTTTGGACCTGCTTGAATTTCCATAGGTTCGCCAGTAATTAATGATACTGCTCTACCGATTGGTTGATCATCACCTTCAGGTGCATCAAACAAATCTTGGTAACGATAAGCCCAAGGCTCATAGTAATCATCTAAAACCGGCATATTAGGGTTATGAAAAATATTTTTCAACCCTTTTAATTTACCTGCTCCTTTTAACGAAACGGTATCACCATTTTTTACCCATCCACCTTGGTAAATCTCTTGGTCTTCCCATTTCGTAGGGTAACCGGTACCTGGTTTAGTTTCTACGTTATTCCACCACATGTATTCAGCACCTTTTCGGTCTGTCCAAATATTTTTACAGGCAACAGAACAAGTGTGACAACCGATACATTTGTCGAGGTGAAAAACCATTGATATTTGCGATCTTACATTCATTTTTTTTATGTTTAAAGCCCCTCCTAACCTCCCCGAAGGGGAGTAATTAAGAGCTTAGTTTATTATTTATTTCGTTTTGTTCATGTTTTTAAACACACCCCTAACCCCTCTCAAGAGGGGAATACTCCTCCCCTTCGGGGAGGCTGGGTGGGGCTTTTAGTATTCTACTTTTGTCATTTTACGAACTAATACGTGAGTATCACGGTTAACTCCTACAGGTCCCCAATAATTGAAGTGGTAAGAAAATTGTCCGTAACCACCACACATTAAATTTGGTTTTAAGTGAACTCTGGTGAATGAATTGTTCATACCTCCACGTCTTGCTTCACCGTTTTTGCCTCTTCTTTCTTGAGATTTAGCAATGTTATAGGTTCTTTCCACGGCATGGTAAACGATACAAACTCCTTTAGGAATACGAGCACTTACACAAGCACGAGTTACATAAGTTCCGTGGTCATTATAAACTTCCACATGATCGTTATCTTTAATTCCTAACTCTTCAGCATCTTTTTCACTTAGCCAACATGGCTCACCACCTCTCGATAAAGTTAACATTCTTAATGTATCGCCGTAAGTAGAGTGAATATGCCATTTTCCGTGAGGAGTTAAACAATTCAACATTCTTGCTTTTCCATCATTAATTGTTACCCTTAAATCGCCATAAGCTTCAGGTGTTGGTGATGGTTTGTAGGTTGATAAATGTTCACCAAAAGCGATATAAGCATCATGGTCAAGATAAAAATGTTGTCTTCCGGTTAATGTTCTCCAAGGAACTAACATGTCCACATTATAAGTATAAGCGGCATAAGTTCTTCCTTCATGCATTAATCCTGACCAAAGTGGTGAAGAATTGTAACGTTTTGGTTGAGCTTGTAAATCGCGATATTCCATTTCGATTTGCTCGTAACCATCGCCTAATCTTTCCACCGCTTCAACGCCAATTTTTTTACCCATTATTTCATAAGCACGTTTAGCCAACTTACCATTGGTTAAAGAAGAAAGTTTAAGAACGGCATTTATTGCTTCAACATCATCTTTTAATGATGGATATTCGGTACCATCATCCCATTTGCTAATGTGTTGTCTGTTTTCTAACATTTCTTGATAAACATCATCAACAGGGAATCCAACACCGTGAGCACTTACTCCGTTTTTCTCAACTCCTTTTCCAAGAGAGATATATTTGTCGTATATTTTAGAATAATCTCTTTCTACAAAAGCAATTTTGTGCATTGTTTTTCCGGGAATTGCTTCACATTCGCCTTTGCTCCAATCTTGCAAACGAGGTTGAGTAATCTCATCTTTAGTATCGTGAGATAGTGGTGAGTTTACCACATCTTTCATTATTCCGGGTAAATATTTGGGAGCCATTGAACTCACTCTTTCGGCTAAAATCTCGAATATTTGCCAGTCAGTTTTCGATTCCCAAACCGGGTCAATTGCTGCAGATAATGGATGAATAAACGAGTGCATATCTGTTGAGTTGATATCTGCTTTTTCGTACCAAGATGCAGTAGGAAGAACGATATCAGAATAAAGAGCTGAGGTATCCATACGGAAATTAATATCAATCACTAAATCCATTTTACCTCTTGCACCTTCTTTTTTGAACACAATATCTTCAACAATATCACCTGCAACTTCATCAGCAATTTTATTGGTGTGTGTTCCTAAATAATGGTCTAAGAAATATTCATGGCCTTTTGCAGATGTTCCAATAGCATTTCCTTTCCAAATAAACCAGTTTCTTGGGAAGTTAACCTCTTCGTCCGGTTCAACAACAGCATGTTTTAATTCGCCTGAAACCAATTGTTTAACAATATAGTTACGCATATCGTCATCAGTAGTAAATCCTGCTTTCTGAGCATCTTTAACTATTTCAAAATTGTTTTTGTTGTACTGAGGATAATATGGCATCCAACCGTTACGAACTGCTTTTACAGCCCAATCGGCAGTATGTGTGTGTGCCAATTTATTTTCCGGAACTGAATTATAGAATTTTTGATTTCCATCGTATCTCCATTGAGATGAGTTGATGTAATGCCAAATAGGTCCTTGTTGCAATCTTGGAATGGTCCCCCAATCTTTAGAACTCATAATGGTTGACCAAGACTCCATTGGAGCTAGTTTTTCTTGTCCAACATAATGGTTCATGCCACCACCATTTTTACCATTACAACCGGTAAGCATTTGAGCCATAATTGCAGCTCTATACATTAAATTGCCATGGAACCAGTGGTTAATAGCTGCTCCAACAATAACCATACATTTACCTTCAGTAATTTCGGCAGTATTTGACCACTCACGAGCTAACTGAAGAACGGTATCTCTACCAATTCCGGTAAAAATTTCTTGCCATGCTGGAGTGTATGCTTGTTCTTTATCATCGTAAGATTTAGGGAAATCACCAGCCAAACCTCTACCAACACCATATTGCGACATGGTTAAATCATAGATGGTTGCAATAGGAACTTTTTCTCCGGAAGCCAATGTAATATAACGAACAGGAACACCTCTTAACGCTTTTTTATCTAATCCGTACTCAACAAATTCAACTTGAGCAACATCATCGTATTTATCAATAAATGTTAATTCTGGGTCGTAAACTGCGTTAGATTCACTGTCTTCGTATTTCAAGTTCCAGTTACCTTGTTTGTCGTCCCAACGTTGACCCATTGAACCTTTTGGAATAACTAAACCACCGGTTTTTGTGTCGAAGTTTAAGAATTTCCAATCGCCATTGGTAATGTTTTTAAATTGCTCCATTTCGTTGGCTCTAACCATTCTTCCCGGAACCAATTTATCACCATCTTTATTTAACCGTACCAAGAAAGGACAATCAGTGTATCTTTTCGTGTATTCTATAAAGTAAGGTGTTTTTTTGTTTACGTGGTATTCTTGTAGAATTACGTGTGTAACAGCCATCCAAAATGCACCATCAGAACCAGCGTGAACTGGAATCCATTGATCGGCATGTTTGGTTACCATACTAAAGTCGGGCGACATTACCACCGTTTTTGTTCCATTATGACGAGCTTCTGAGAAAAAGTGAATATCTGGAGTTCTTGTCATTCCCAAATTTGCTCCCATCGAAACAATAAATTTAGAGATGAACCAGTCGGCACTTTCGCAAACGTCGGTTTGTTCACCCCAAATTTCCGGGTAAGCATTTGGTAAATCGCAATACCAATCGTAGAAACTTAAGTTTACACCACCCATTAATTGTAGATATCTGGCACCGGAGGCATAACTCAACATACTTTTTGCAGGAATTGGAGCAAAACCAATAATTCTATCAGAACCATATTTTTGAATGGTATAGATGTTAGCTGCTGCAATTAAATCCAATGCCTCATCCCATCTAACTCTTCTAAAACCACCTTTACCTCTTGCTCTTTGGTACCTTGCTCTTTTTACCGGGTCTTTTTGTAAGTTTTCCCAAGCTTTTACTAAATCGCCTCCGGCAGCTTCTTTTTCTATGTTAAATAAATCAATTAATGCACCACGCATAATTGGATATTTAACCCGAATTGGGCTGTATAAATACCAAGAATAAGAAATACCTCTTTGACAGCCTCTAGGCTCATAAGGAGGAACTTCTTTGTTAAATTGTGGGTAATCTACTTGTTGCATTTCCCATACAACTATACCGTCTTTTACGTGAATTGCCCAAGAGCACCCACCTGTACAGTTTACACCGTGGGTACTACGAACCACTTTGTCGTACTGCCATCTGTTACGATAAAATTCTTCCCATTTTCTGGTTTTCGGTGAGATAATGTCTTCAATCCAACTCATAATATATAGTTTAATTTATTAGTCAATATTTTTATTTAGAACATACTGCTTTAATTTGTCTTTTGTAAATGTCTTCTTTCACACATTTTCTTTTACGTTCGATAAACACTACTAAAATAATAGATGCGATAACGATAAAAGCAACTCCTCCTCCATAGATTAACAAGTTGTCGTTGTAAGCACGTTGTGGTTGATAGATGGTGTTAACGGCAGCATTATTAAAGAAAGCAGATAATTGGAAAATTTCTTTTTCCGTTAACGGATTATCTTTATAGGAGGAATTCATCGCAGGAAATGGTGGTGCACTAAGAATACCATTGATACCTGCAGAACCTAATCGTTCATAAACTTTTGTTAAGTCTTTTGCTAACAATCCTCCAGCAATTAAATCGCCGTGTTGTACATTGTGGCAAGAAATACATGAAGGACCTCCATTTTCAAGGCGATGTTCACCAGAAAACAACATAATACCTGCTAATATATCTTCTTGACTCGCATTTGCCGGATCTAAAGCTGGGTCGGCAGGTATTTCTACTACAGGTGCAGCGGCTTCGGTAGTTTGAGCAACTTCAGCTGGACTATTTTCACCAATGTATTTAATAATTGCTTTAATGTCTGCTTCTGGAACATTTGGTAGTGGTGGCATTGGAAAACCAAATTCAGTAATCATTGCTTTTGCCTCAGCATCTTTTTCGCTAAATGTCTGAGCATTTTTTACAAAGTTCATAATCCAAGCCTCAGTTCTTTTAGTATTTACCCCTTTTAAATCAGGACCTACTAATTTACCTTTTCCAATGGTGTGACATGCACTACAAGTTTGTTTAAACAATGCTGCACCATCTTGGGCACTCACAGCCATACTACAAACTGCCATTGAAACGGTAATTACAATTGATTTTAGTTTCATGTTCATTATACTTTTTATTGATTTATATCAGACTTTATTTATTGTTATAATTCTTGGGATAAAATTCTTATGATTTTTACAAATTATAAATGATTCGAATCATGCTTTTACATGATTCTAATCATGTTTTATACGTATTTATCTTTGTTTTTACGAATAATTACACGTTAATTTATGACATGAAACACACTTATACAAATTTTAAATACCTCTTAAAACCAATAAACAAGAAAAAACATGATGTAAAAAATATACAACGAAGGACACTTAAAAATAAGTAGTAACGAATTTTTGAAATAGAGATTCTTACGTAAAGGCGTTTAGGTAAAAAATAACTCCTTAAGTTAGTTAGCTTAGGAGTATTTTATGTAAGAAAACTATACTGATTGTGATAATTGGGTAAGTCCATCAAAATTTAAAATCCGAATGGATTTACCATCAAGCTTAATTATTTTTTCTTTGTTTAAATCACTAAGCACTCTGATTACAGTTTCATACGTTGTATTAACCTTACTAGCGTAATCTTTTCTACTGATGGTATAGCTAATTTTTGCAATATCTTTTGGGTCGGCTCCAAATACATTATAATTCATTAAAATTGCTTTAGCAATTCTATTTTTAACAGGTATTTGCATCATTTTTTGTTCAGAATATCTTAGCTCTTCAGCAAAAAACATCATTAAATGATAGGTAAACTCAGCATTAGCTTTTGCAACGGTATTAAAAACATTTAAAGGAATAAATGTAGTTATTGTTTTTTCGTAAGTTTTTGCCGAAACAGGGTAAACCCAATCTCCACCAAAACCTCTATGCCCAACAACTTCACCATCTGCTGCTAAGCGGATAATATTTTCTTTTCCATCAGTCTCTGTGGTATAAACTTTTACTTTACCAGCATTAACAATGTAAAGTCCATTTACAGGGTCTCCTTCGTTAAAAATCAAATCATTCTCTTCAAATTCTTTAACTATTTTGTGAAACTCTACAAATTCTTGCCATTCAGGCGAACAATATTGTTTTAAAAATGAATCCATGTAACTAAATTAATAATATGATGTAAAATTATTTATAAAATAAGGTCTAAAATATGATTTTAAGCATAAAAAACATGAAACGGTAATAATAAAAAATGTAACTATAACTACTTTTCCTGCGTAGAAATGTATTTATAAAAATATTCTAAAAACATCCCAACATGATAAAACGTTACAAATTTTTATTTGCAATATTCTTTTTATTTGCATTTACTCAAATTTCTCATGCTTCTCACATTGTAGGAGGTTCTTTAACGTATGTTTATAACGGTGGTAGCAATTATACTGTAACCCTTAAGCTTTATCGCGATTGTGCCGGAGTAGCATTGCCGGGTAATGTTACTATAACTGTTGTGGGGTATAATGGATCTCCATTTGCACCAAGTAAGAATTTTACCATGAATCTTGCATCAAGCTCTTTTCTCCCCTCTAACTTAGACAGTTGTGCTCAAGCTCCAAGCCCCATACCTTGTGTACAAGAGGGTATTTATACCACCACAATAAATACACTTCCTCCTAATCCTGGAGGATACCATATGTATTATCAAGTAATTGCAAGAAACACAGGTATCACCAACGTTAATGCTACTTGTAATTGTATTGGCGAATCATTTTATGCATATATTCCCGGATATTCTGTTAGTTGGTTGGAAGATTTTACGTTGCCAAATGGGACAACTTTAGACACGGGAGCTACTGCTTGGACAAGAACCTTGGGAACAACACCGCCAACATCTGCACAAGTCACAGGTAATTTATTTGAAGTTATTGGTATAAACAACGGTGAGGCAACTTGGACTTCACAAGTAATTGATATTTCATCCTTTCCTTTAGGTGTTAATGCAAGTGTTAATTTATCTGAAGTAGGAACTATGGATGCAAATGACACCATTTTTACTTATTATAGTTTAGATGGCGGACCACTAACACTATTTACGACCAATGGGTTTATAAGGGATGATTTTGCCAATGCTATTGCAAGTGTTAATGGTCTCATTGGCAATAATATTCAAATTGTAATAAGAACTCGTTTTGATGGTGCTTCCCCTACAAGTGAGATTTATCGTTTTGATAATGCTCTTGTTTTTGGCAATGATTTTGGTTCCAATAATAGCCCTGTGTTTAACCAATTTCCTCCATTGTTCCTTTGTGTAGGTAATCCATTTACCTTTAATCACAGTGCTAGTGATGCTGATGGCGATTCGTTGGTTTACTCTTTTTATACTCCTTATGATGGAGATAATAATGTGGGTCCGCTTGATCCTACTTTTTCAGGGAATGTTGCTTCCTTTACACCAGTGATATGGCAACCTGGATTTTCTGCTACCAACCCTCTTGGAGGTCCTGCATTAACTCTTAATCCCACAACAGGACTTTTAAGCGGAACACCAACCATGCAAGGTCAGTTTGTTGTAGGAATAATGGTAAAAGAATATCGTAATGGAGTATATTTAAGTGAGGTTCTTAGGGATGTACAATTTAATGTTATTCCATGTCCTCCTCCTGCTCAAGCACTTATTACTCCAACGGGGGCATTGTCAGTGTGTGGAGGTAATTCTCTAACCTTTCCTAATAACAGTGACCCAATCGCCACAAATTGGCTTTGGGATTTTGGAGACTTAACAACTACTAATGATACTTCTTCTTTAGAATTCCCTACTTATTCCTATCCAGGTTTAGGCACATATACAGCACAGCTCATCATCAATGCAGGAACATCTTGTGCTGATACTTCTACAGCAGTTATTACCGTTACCACCCCGCCAGCAGATCCAACTGCTAGTGGAACTACCATTTGTGAAGGAAGCACAACTACATTAACCGCAACAGCTCCAGGAGGTACTTACGAATGGTACGATGCAGCCATAGGTGGGACATTATTGTTTACAGGAGCTAGTTATACTACACCTATTTTAGTTAGTACCACAACTTATTATGTTCAAACTACTGTTAATGGTTGTACCAGTTCAAGAACTGCCGTAATGGTAACTGTAAGTCCTGTACCAGCTGCACCAACGGCAAGTGGAACTACCATTTGTACAGGAACAACGGCAACATTAACAGCTACTGCACCCGGTGGAACTTACGAATGGTATGATGCAGCAAGTGGTGGAACATTGCTGTTTACAGGAGCTAGTTATACCACTCCTGTTTTAGTGGCTACTACTACTTATTATGTACAAACTACCGTTGCAGGTTGTGCAGGACCAAGAACTGCCGTAATGGTAACTGTAAGTCCTGTACCAGCTGCACCAACGGCAAG
>CAYJMI010000013.1:0-51540 GCA_964371285.1 uncultured Vicingus sp.
TTATAGTATTAATAAAAACATTGAAAATGAGATTGAAATATTAAAATCGCGTAACATCTTAAAGAAAACGCTTAAACAAGTTGAGGTTGACGTGCTTTATTATTTGATTGGTAACGTAAAAAAGAGCCAATTGTACACCGACTCTCCATTTAAAATAGATGATGATTCGCTTAATTTTTATGCTTACACCAACATTTTTAATATTAAAATAATTGATGAGAATAGTTATGAATTAGATTATCAGATTCAACAAACTGGCGAAAGTTACCACAAAGAACATTTATTTGGCGAAAAAGTTTATCTTTCTGTAGGAATTTTTGCTTTAAACAAAAGAGCTCATTTCAAAGCAAATGATTTTAATAATGAATCGTACGAAAAAAGAGAATTTCGAGTGCGGTTTAATACCATAGAAAACAATGTGGAGTTTTATCGTGCAAAATTAACCATTGACCAACCTAGTAAAAATTCATCCATTTTAGCTTTAAGTATAGAAGACGAAATTCCGCAGCGAGGCATCGATTTTTTAAATACTTTGGTTCGTGTTTATTTAGAAAACGATATTCTTGAAAAAAACAAAATAGCTAGTAGCACAGCCACTTTTATTAGGAATCAATTGCTGTCTATTTCAACAGAATTAAAACAAATTGAAACAACTCGTCAGGATTTTAAAATTCAAAAAGGAATTACCGATGTTAGTGCTGAATCGCAAATGGTTTTAGATAATGTTAAATCGAAAGATGCCGAATTATCAAACGTTAATTTACAACTAAGCTTTATCGATTATTTGAATGAATATGTAACAAAAAATAAAAGTTTAGCAGATATTGCACCATCATCATTAGGTATTAACGATCCCTTACTTATTAATTTAATTGGTCAGATTACTGATTTAGAAGTAAAAAAACAAAAAATAGGCATGGAAACCAAAGGTGACAATCCCACCTTAAATTCGATAAACCTACAAATTGATTATACACGAAAAAAAATACTTCAAAACATAGAAAGTATTAAAAATGGGTTGCAAGCAAATAAAAAACAATCGGAAAAATCGTTGGCTGTTTTAGAACAACAATTACGTTCAATACCAAAAACCGAACGAGAATTGGTTGGTATAGAACGAGAATATCGAGTAAAAGAAAGTTTGTACTTGTATTTATTACAAAAAGAAGCCGAAACATCATTGGCACTTGCAGCTTCAGTTTCCGACAATCGAATTATCGAAGAAGCCCGTTCAACTCCATACCCAATTAGACCTTTGCCTGACAAAAGTTATTCTTTAGCACTGCTTTTATCCATACTACTTCCTACGGCATTAATTTTTATTACAGAACAATTTAATGATACCGTAAGAGATAAAAAAACCATTGAAAAATTAACCAGAATGCCTATTTTAGGAGTGGTTGGATTAAGCAAAGAAGGTTATAATCTTATTGTTTCAGAAAAACCAAAATCGTTAATAGCAGAATCGTTCAGGTCGATTAGAACCAATTTAAAATACTTTGCAGCAGGAAAAGAACAAAAAGTAATATTAATTACTTCTTCAGTAGGCTCTGAAGGAAAAACCTATACTGCCATGAATTTATCTTCAATCATTGCTGCATCTGGAAACAAAACAGTGCTTTTAGGAATGGATTTAAGAAAACCAAAAATTGTAGCCGATTTTAATATCTCAAACGATAAAGGGCTCAGTTCATTTTTAATTGGAGCTGAAAATATTGAATCTATAATACAAAAAACAAGTGTAGAAAATTTAGACATCATTCCATCTGGACCCATACCACCAAATCCTTCAGAACTTATCATGAATTCAAAAATGGATGAATTGATTGAATTGTTGAAACAAAAATACGATACCATTATTATTGATTCTCCACCTGTAGGGCTTGTTACCGATGCATTGTTATTGTCTAAATATGCTGATGCCGTAATTTTTGTGGTTCGTCAAAACGTAACAAAAAAAGACCATTTATCCAACGTTGGACAATTATATAAAGAAGGCAAACTAAACAATGCTTCTATTTTGTTTAATGCTGTAAATGCAAGTGGTTCATCGTATGGTTATGGATACGGCTATGGATATGGATATGGATACTATGAGGAAGAGCAAAAAAAAGGTTTAATAAAACGAATAGTTAAAAAATCTTGATACTCCAATTCGTCAATAAGTTCTTATCTGGACACGAGCGTTCCGTTAAAGCAAAAAAAAATATTTTAAGTTCCTTTGTTTTCAAAGGAATAAGCATAATAATTAGTTTATTATTAGTTCCGCTTACCATTGATTATTTAAACCCAACCAAATATGGAATTTGGATTACCTTAATGTCGGTAATTGCCTGGTTTAATTTTTTTGACATAGGTTTAGGAAACGGTTTACGTAACAAATTTGCAACTGCCAAAGCCGAAGAAAAAGATGACTTGGCAAGAACGTATATCAGTACAACTTATGCCATTGTTTCCATCATTTCTGTTGCTCTATTTATTATCTTTTTTATTGTCAACCAGTTTTTAGATTGGGGTAAAATATTAAACACTTCAACCGATTTGGTTGAGCTTGAGAAATTAGTTTTTATCGTTTTTAGTGTTTTTTGTTTACAATTTATTATCAAGTTAATTAATGTAGTTTTTATTGCCGACCAACGTCCAGCTATGAGTGGCTTGATAAACACTATCGGTAGTTTATTTTCATTAATTACAGTAGTTATTTTGATGAAAACTACTCAAGGTTCGTTGTTGTATTTAGGTGCTTCATTTAGCATTATCAATTTGGTGGTTCCGCTTTTGGCTGGTGTCTGGTTTTTTAATACTTCCTATAAAAAATACAAACCATCTTTAAAACATGTTGATTTTTCTCACCTAAAAGAATTAATGAGTTTAGGCTTACGTTTTTTTGTGATGCAAGGAGCTGCGTTGGTTGTTTTTATGACAGACAACATCATCATCTCCCAAATTTCTGGACCTCAGGATGTAACACCCTACAACATTGCTTATAAATATTTTGGAATTGTTACGATGGTTTTCACCATTATTACCACGCCTTTGTGGTCGGCATATACCGAGGCTTATGTAAAAAAGGATTTTACGTGGATAAGACAAATCACAAAAAAAGTTTATCAATTATGGGGAATTGTTTTTGTTGGATTATTGCTCATGTTATTGCTATCCGATTATGCGTATCATCTTTGGATTGGCGATAAAGTAATTGTTCCTTTTTTACTTTCCTCCATTATGGCTCTTTGGGTAATGATTAGCACCAGTACCATGGTTTTTTCTAACTTTTTAAGTGGAATATCTAAAATAAAATTGAGCCTTTGGCATTCTGTTTTTGTAAGTATTGCCAACATTCCGCTTTCCATATTTTTTGCAAAAAATTTAGGAATGGGAAGTGCGGGAGTTATTTTGGCTTCTGTAATTTGTATTTTTCCTCGAGCTATTTTTCAGCCTATCCAGTATTGGAAAATCATTAATGAGAAAGCAACAGGAACTTGGAATCAATAATTACAAAAAGTAATCTTTAGCATAATTTTCCAATCCCAATTCAGGAAAATCTTTTGCCAATTGTTGGTTGAAAGGGCGATAAAAATCAATAATAATTTTTCTTTTTTCAGGACTAAATTCTAATTTTTGGTCAGAATTTAAATTGTTTTTTACCCAACGTTTTAGCTTGTTCAAAGCCCTTGAGTTAAACTCGCTGTCTTCTACCACATCCTGCCATTTATTAATTTTACTCAACCAAGCAGCCTGACGTTTATTCACTCCTTGATTCAGAATTTCTTTGTTTTTAAAGGATGATGATATTTCTTGGCTAAATGTGGTGTTAAAAATTCCTTCCAAACGTTGTTGTACTTTCTCAGGTTGGGAAATAAAATCTTCGTAAAGTATAATTTCCACCTTTGGGAAAAGTTCTTTATACAACTTGATTAATGAATTGTAGATGTAGCCATCCAAATGTTCGTGCGAGTTAAAAGTGCTGTAATATGCGTCTTTTTCCCCATAGTTGAAGTTGCCATTTTGGTAATCTTTCAGTGTATAAGCCTCTCTTTTTGTCCAGACAAATTCATCCAAACTTTTACTTTCTTTCCAGCCAACGGTAATTAAATACAACGATTTTAACAAATCTATTTGGTTTCTTAAATACAAAATAATGGTCGCATTTGGCATGGCTTTGTGCAAGCGATTGGCAATGCTGCTTCTGTTCGAATGGTGGTAAAATAATGATTGTCCAATAAAATTTTCGTTGGAGATGATAATGTTTTCTCCTTCAAGTTGATTGATTTCATGGATAAACTCATCCTCATTGTAAAGTGAGTCATCCATGTAAATCATTTTATGAAAAGCCTCACTGTAGTGCGAATAAGGGATTCCATAAAAATGATGCCCTGTTATGTTTGGAAATACTTTTCGTTGCAGAAAAGTAGTTCCAGTTCTAGGCATTCCAATATGGATAAAGTAATTTTTCAATGATTAATTTTTTTGCCAATAATAACCTGTCCAGTCAATTTTTTTGATTTCTTCTGTTATTCCATGTTTATCCCTAAAATCGTGAACCGCTTTTTTACAAGCTTCTATCGCACCATAATCGTCAATAATGATAAAACCACCCGTAGATAATTTGTGGTACAGGTTCACCAAACCATCCATAGTTGACTCGTACATATCACCATCCAAACGAATTATTGCTAATTTTTCAATTGGAGCAGTGGGTAAAGTATCTTTAAACCAACCTTTTAAAAATTTTACTTGGTCGTCTAACATTCCAAACTTTTTAAAATTGGTTTTCACATCATCTAAAGAAACCCTCAATTGCTCGATAGAATATAAATCATCACCAGCATCTTCAGGGTATTTCTCCACATCTGGCTCAGGTAATCCTTGAAAAGAATCTGCAACCCAAACCGAGCGGTCGGTAATGTGATTAACGCTTAACATCGCTCTCATAAAAATGCAAGTTCCGCCTTTCCAAACACCTGTTTCAATAAAATCTCCTGGAACATTATTTTTTAACACTTCATTAATGCAAAACTCCACATTGTTTAAACGCTCCATGCCAGTCATGGTATAGCCGTTAGCTGGCCAACCAATTCCTACACTTCTTTGCTCCAAATTAAAAGGAACATCTTGTACAACTTTTATTTTCTTTTTTTCAAAAGTATTAATCATGAAATTCAGTACCATTCGTTTAAAAGGGTTTTTGCTTCTTGGCGAAAAAGGTGCGTAATGATTTGACCCTTCATTCAAAAGATCTGTTAAGTTTTTCTTCAGTAAATCAATGTATAGTTTTTCTGTTGAGGTCATATTTTATAAAAAAATCAAAGGTAATTATATAACTTTACGATTTGACAGAAGAAGAAATAAAAATTGTAGAGGGAAAATAAAAAGCCTGAAGGGCTTAAATATGAATAACTACAGGTGTAACCTGTGGAGACTACAGGTGCAACCTGTGGGAAAAAACAACTAGAAAACAACCCTAAAAGGGTTGAATAAAAAACAGTAAAAAATGAGCACCTATACCCAAATACTCTATCAAATTGTATTTAGCACAAAAAACAGAGACCCTACACTTACTAAGAATCACAGAGATGAGTTATTCAAATATATTTGGGGTGTATTAAAAAACAAAAAATGCCATTTATATCGAATAAATGGAGTAGAAGATCATTTACACATTGTTACACATCTACATCCATCAGTTTCATTGTCATCATTGGTAAAGGACATTAAAGTATCGAGTTCTTTGTATATCAAAGAGCAAAATTTGTTTGAGAAGTTTACAAATTGGCAGGATGGATATGGAGCATTTACGTACAGCATAAAGGAAAAAGATAGATTAATTGAATATGTAAAGAATCAGGAAGAACATCACAGAATAAAAACTTTTAAAGAAGAATATATTGAATTGCTTCACGAACATGGAATTGAGTTTGATGAAAAATACTTGTTGTAGCACAATTCAACCGCTTTGCGGTTGCGTAGTTTGTTGTATGGTTATGCACTGCATTTCATGCAGTGTTATTCAAATTAAATCCCTTTGGGATTATTGTGTTACAAACCAATTTGGTTACAAAAATTACGATTTGAGCGAAGAAAAAATTAAAGTTGAGGAGTAGAAATGAGTGAAAGAGAAGAAATATTAGACTTAATCCAATTACATTTTCCTGAATTTGATACCAATCCTTATAATATTGAATTTGATGTTAAAAATAGGTTAATAGAAGTTGAAAAACGTGAACTAGGTCAACTATTGCCAAAAACACTATTTTCTAATTTCATAAAAGATAGATTTTTTTTAAAACCCAATACTAAATTTTTATATCATTATTTGCCTGCTAAATATGTTAGAAATATTTTAATTGAAAAGAAAATAAGATTATACAATTTAGCAAAGTATGTAAAAAATAAAAACGATTCAAAAGAATATTCCTATTTTGTTGATAGAATTGGGTTAATTATTCCAAATGCTGAAAAATACTTATCCTCTGTAATTGAAGATATTTTTATTCTTAGTTGTACATCAGAGAAAGATTCTATTAGTCATTGGGAAAATTACGGAAAATTAGAAGCTGCTTGCCTCAGTTTCAGTATTAAAATAAAAAAAAGCGATTACGATGTGGACGTAAGAAATGTTGTGTATGAATCAGAGTTAACAAAACTTTTTTGTTTACAACAATGTATAAAAGAAAAATTTGACTATTCATTAGATATATCTGAATCATATTTATTTTCTAAATATGTAAAGAGGAGTTATTACGAATGGGAAAAAGAAATTAGAATCTGCTTTGACAATAACTCTCATCAAACAGGAAAAAAACTTAAATCATTCTTAACAAATGGAAATATTACCAGTTCTAAAAATGACAAATATTTTGAAATAATGGTTGATGAGAATCAAGATAAATATATTGAAGTACCAATGAATAACTATTTTTTTAATTTAACTATTAAATCTGTTCAAATGAATTCTAATAATTTTAGTTCTGAAATACAAAAAGAATGTAAAGAAACGGGAATTATTTTTATATAAATAAAAAATGCCCGAACAACAAAACATAGAATACAAGCAAAGTTGGCGAGATGAGTATCTGAAATGGATATACGGTTTTCACAGTAACTGCAGCAAAAATAAAAATAACAATGGAACATAATTCGCAAATAATAATATATCAAACCGAAAAAGGCAAAACTAAGTTAGAGGTTCGTTTAGAAAACGAAACCGTTTGGCTTACACAAAAGCTGATGGCAGAACTGTTTCAAACAACGGTTGCAAATATTAATATCCACCTTAAAAATATTTTTGACGAGGGAGAGTTAGACCCAAAAGCAACTATTAAGGATTTCTTAATAGTTGGAAAATAAAAAATAAGTTGTTTAGAAATTCTTTACAACTCAACAGAATAAAAGATGTCAGATAAAAAACTACAAATACGAAACAGCACAGCGGAGTTTTTAATTTTCACTTCGCAGGCAGGTAAAAACGGAATAGAAGTACGATTTCAAAATGAAACAATATGGTTGTCACAAAAAATGATAGCAGTATTGTTTGGTTGCACCACCGATAATGTTTCGCTGCATTTGAGAAACATTTTCAAGACAAAAGAACTGCAAGAAAATTCAGTTGCCGAGGATTTCTCGGTAACTGCATCTGATGGTAAAAACTATAAAACCAAACATTACAATTTGGATGCAATAATTGCCATTGGTTATCGTGTCAATTCCGGGCGGGCAACACAGTTTAGGCAATGGGCAACTTCGGTGCTTAGAGATTTTGCCATTCGTGGTTATGTGCTCGACAAAGAACGCTTGAAGAACGGAGCATTTTTAAGTAAAGCATACTTTGATAATTTACTTGCTGAAATTCGTGAGATACGGGCTAGTGAACGGAATTTCTACCAAAAGATAACCGATATCTATGCCACGGCAATGGATTACAAAACAGATGATGCGATAACTGAAACTTTTTTTGCATCGGTCCAAAACAAATTACATTTTGCTATTCATGGACACACAGCTGCCGAATTGATAATGAACCGTGCCAAAAGCGAAAAAGAACGAATGGGTTTAAATACTTGGAAAAATGCACCAACAGGAAAAATTATCAAAACCGATGTGGTAGTTGCCAAAAATTATCTCACCGAAAAGGAACTGAAAAATCTTGACCGTTTTGTAACCATGTATTTAGATTATGCCGAAACACAAGCAGAGAACAATATTCCAATGACCATGAAGGATTGGAGCGGGAAATTAAATGCGTTTTTACAGTTCAACGAAAAAGATATTTTGAAAAATGCAGGTAAGGTAACACAAGCTATTGCCAAAGCATTTGCTGAAAGTGAATTTGAAAAATATCGTATTGTGCAAGACAAACTTTTTGAAAGCGATTTTGATAAAGCCATCAAACAAATAGAAGCACCAAAAAAGAAAAAATGATTCATGCAACGCAAGGCAATACAGAACTGTCTTGTCCTGAAATAGGGTTACACTTAAGTATGAAAAAATGGCTAAAAAGGAAACCGAAAAAGTAAGAAAAATGAAGACTATCAAAAAAATTAAAACAATTTATTAAAAATTTAAACAAAAAAATAACCTTTAACCCTATTTTTACGATTTATAAATTATGCAACTGTCTTGAATTATTAGTTAATTTAACACTCCTCGACGAAAATAAGACAGTGAATTTTAAGAAATATTAAAACGTGATCGGAAAAAAGAAATCAGATAAGTATTTTGGAAACTATCCTTATGTGAATAAGGCAATTAGCCAACTTATTTTTTGGGGAATTGCACACCGAAGAAAACAACTGCTTAGAAAATATAAAAACAACAACAAAATTTTCCAATTCAACAACACCGAACAAACCCAAATAGATTTCGAAAAGTATTTGAATCAAGGATTCAATAAAATCAACATTGGTGGCGGAACCAAAATTTTTGCTGACTTTGTTAACCTCGATTTTATCCGACATGAAAATGTGGAAAGAGAAGTTATTGCCAATGTTTTAGATTTATCCTTTATTCCCGATTCATCCATCAAACATATTCACAGTAATCATGTGATGGAGCATTTAACACAGCAGCAGTTGGAAGAACAATTAAAACAATACCAACGTATTTTGGCTCAGGATGGAATTATCTCCATTCGAGTTCCCAATGCGTTGGGAGTTGCTTATGGTTTCTTTTTCGGACAAGTTGCCGAACGAGACCATGATGAATTTTTAAAATTAGGGTTTCCGGCAGCAGAAGATTTTTACAACAAAGACGATGGTTGGTACTATCAGGATTTATGGGCACTTTACCATTGGTTTTTTGCTTTTACAGGTAATGTAGAAAACGAACATTTGAATCAATTAACACCAACCTTGCTAAAAGATACCGTTGAAAAAGCTGGGTTTACAGTTTTAAAAATGAGTATCCCCGAAGCAAGCAATATCGTTTTAATGGCTAAAAAGTAGTTATGAGGCAATGTTTAATCATAACTGCTACCATTCAACCGAACAGTATTATGGTTGCTCAAAACGATGTTCAAGTTAGAAAAGAAGAATATTTAAAAGCACTTCAATTTTATATTCAACATTATCAATTACCGATTTATTTTATTGAAAATTCAAATTTTAATTTTAAAGCGGATGCTGATTTTCAAGCCATTTTTGGCACTCGAAAAGTAAATCTCATACAATATCCTGCCTCTACCGAATTTGAGAAAGGAAAAGGTTATCAGGAATTTGAAATATTGGACCAAACCATCCTAAAATTAGCCAACGAATTTGATGAATTTATTAAAGTTTCTGGGCGTTATATCGTTACTAATTTTGATGAATTAAAGACACAAAAAAATAACGGAATTGTTATGGATAGACACAAAAAAAGAAAAGTAGCCATAACTTCTTTTTTTAGTTGTCGGTTTAAGGAATACCACGATTACATTGCCGGAAGTTATAAAGATGTCAACGATGCTGCAGGTGTTTTTATTGAACACATTGTTTACCAACGATTAAAAAATATCAATCCAACAAAAATTGACTTGTTGGTTAAAAATCCGATTTATGAAGGTGTTTCAGGTTCTTATGGTGGCAGTTTAAATCGTCATCCTGTGAAAATGAAAATGACCAATGTGGAGCGGAAATTCTTAAAATTAATAGGTAAAAAAGAATTTGTATTACACTATTGATGACTAAAAGGTTTACAACCATATTTCCCATAACCGTTAACTCCCATTTGATAAAAGATTTGGGGCAGATTCCTCATTTTTTAAACCTACAGCACAATTATCAAACTGAAATAGTTACCTATAAAAATAGTGCCGATTATTTTCACACCAAAGATGAAGTGCATGGTGTAAAAATGGTATTTATTGAAAATACGGGTAAAAAACATTTTTGGGAAAAAGCGGTCGTAGATTACCTAAAGGAACACGCAACAAAAATTGATGTCTTAAATTTATACCATTTTAAAAAAGAGACTTTTATTTATGGAAACCTATACAAGAAACTGAATCCTAAAGGAAAATTGTATGTTAAAATGGATGCTTACAACGAGCATTTTAGAAAAGGGAGATTAAAACATACCACCAAACCACTAAAAAAACTCTATTTTAAATTGTTAGAAAGAAAGTTTCTTGCAACTGTGGATATACTAACCATCGAAAACAGAGAGGGTTTAGCTTTGGTTAAACAACATTATTCGGAGCTAAAAAATAAAATACATTATTTGCCCAATGGTGTAAATGATGTTTACATCAATCAACATTTTCCAAAAACCAAAAGCTACAGCGAAAAGGAAAATATTATTTTAACCGTAGGTAGAATTGGTTTAGAAGTGAAAAATAATGAAATGCTGTTGAAAGTAATTCCAAAATTAGATTTGAAAGGTTGGAAAGTTCAGTTTGTTGGACCAATTTATCCACCTTTTCAGACAAAAATAGATCAGTTTTTTGAAGATAATCCTTCTCTGAAAAATCAAGTGTTGTTTGTTGGTGAAGTACCCGATAGAAGTGAGTTGTACGCTTATTATGATAACTCAAAAATATGTTGTTTAACTTCACCTTTTGAATCCTTTGGAATTGCTTTTGTCGAATCGATGTATTTTGGCAATTACCTAGTTGGAACAACTGGGATGTCGGCTTTTAAAGAGTTGTCAAACAACTTTAAATTTGGTGTTTGGACTGAGGTAGATGATGTCAAAACTTATGCAAACGAACTTCAAAAATTGATAGACAACGAAAATCTATTGGAAGAAAAAAGTGAGGAGATTAAAGCATTTACCAAACAAAACTTTACTTGGTCAGCCATCGTTAATCAACTAAATCAGCTACTCCATGCTTAATCCAAAGGTTTCTATTATAACCGTTGTTTACAATGGTGCTGAGTACATCGAGCAAACTATTCAGAGTGTTATTAATCAATCCTACAAAAACCTCGAATACATTATTATTGATGGCGGTTCAACGGATGGAACACAAAAAATCATTAAAAAGTACGAGCAGAACATTGCTTATTGGGTTTCAGAAAAAGATGCTGGAATGTACCATGCGATGAATAAAGGATGGCATAAATCTACTGGAGATATTATAGGTGTTTTAAATGCGGATGATTATTATTTGGATGAAGCAATTCAAAAAATTGTAGCAGCTTTTGAAAATCAAAATGCCGCCATCGTTTTTGGGGGAATGACAAAATTAAGAAGGATTGGAGAAAAGAATTTTTTCAAAGAGGTTTATCCCAATTTATCCATGATGGAACAAACCATGGGTATTTTCCATCCTTCAACATTTGTTTTAAGAAAAGTTTATGAAGATTTAGGAGGTTATAACGAAAAATACAAGCTGTCGTCTGATTATGATTTTTTGTTAAGAGCCTACAAAAAAGGGCTTCTATTTTATGAGATTAAAGAATCTTTGGCTGTTTTCAGAATAGGTGGAGTGAGTAATATCAGTTGCGATTCTTTTAAAGAAGGTTACCAAATTTTAATGGAAAATAAATCGGTTTACGCACCTCAAATGAAAAAGGCTTTGTATAGATGTTATTTCAAAAGAGGATATAAACGAATTATTCATTTTTTAGTTAATATCTTTGGTCTTCAAAATAAATTAAACAGAAGATTAGAAAAAAAGTGGGGCTAAACACATCGAACTAGAACAAACATATCGAAACAACTGCAGAAAACTAAAAGGATTTTGGTTTAAACTCTATTTACAACTTCACGGTTGCAAGGTGGGAAGTGGTTTAAAGTGTTATTCTTTTCCTTTGATTAGAGCAGTTCCGAAGGCAAATATTCAAATTGGAAACCATGTAACTTTTGGTTTTAATTGCACGTTGGAAATTACCAAATCGGGCAAGTTAATTATTGAAGACAAAGTGAATATTACTCAAAATGTATTGTTGAGTTGTACTACCAAAATTACTATTGGAGAAGCTACTTTAATTGGAGAAAATGTAAGTATTAGAGATTCCAATCATGGAACTGAAAAAAAAGAATCCATTCAAAAGCAATCTGTAGTTTCTGAAGAAATAAAAATTGGAAAAGACGTTTGGATTGGAGCAAATTCGGCGGTATTAATGGGAAGTGATTTAAAAGATGGAGTGGTAATTGGAGCAAATTCGGTAGTGTTAAAAAGTTCAAATCTATCACCCTATACCATTTATGCAGGTTCTCCAGTAAAAAAAATAAAAGAAAGAATTTAAGTTATGTTGGATGTGAAGTGCCCTTTTTGTGGAAGTGCGACAGAAGAACTGTGGAAAGAAGAAATGTTTACGTTGCATAAATGTTCAGCATGCACGTTGGTATTTAAACACATTCCAGCATTAAACAGAAAAATGGTGGAAGAACTTCAGGCGGGTTTATATACCGATGAAGTTGACCGAGCAAAAGTGAAAAAACTCTACACCATGATTAAAGATAGAGTAGAAATTTTGAAAGCCTATAAAAATTCAGGAAAATTGCTCGAAATTGGTTGTGCAACAGGTGCTTTTTTACATGAAGCAAAACAGCAAGGTTTTGATGTGATAGGATTAGATGCCTCGGCTAATTATACCAAATTTACCAATGAGTTAGGCTTGGAGGTACGACATGGAAGGCTAGAAGATGTTGCTTTCGAAAAAGAACAGTTTGATGTAATTGCATTTTCACATTTGCTGGAACACATAGAAAATCCGCTTACTTTTTTAGAAGAATTGAAGACCTACTTAAAACCAGATGGAATCATTTTTTTGGTGGTTCCGAATGTCGATTCATGTACCAATAAGTTGTTGGGATACAGTCATTCCACTTATCAGCAACCAGATCATTTGTTTTTCTTTTCTAAAACCACATTAAATAATTACCTTGATAAAGCTGGATTTGTTACTCAAAAAATAATCTCAAAAGAATATACACACCATATTTTTAATACCATTAAAGGTTATTTTAGATATAAAAATGGTTCAGTTAAAACCGAAGCGAGTAAGGAGAGTAGTGGTAATAAATCAGGGATTAAAAAACAATTGAAAGCGAAATTACCTCATGTAATGGGAACAGTTTTATATCCATTCACCAGAAGTTATGGATTGGTGTTGGAAAAAGGTTTAAAAGGACACGAGTTGATTGCAGTTGCTAAAAAGAAAAGCTAAATTGGAAAAACGATTACATGTATTGATATTGCCAGAATTCTTGCCATTTAATGAAAAGGGCTGGGGTGGTTTTACATGGAATTACATCAAAAGTGTTCAGCCTTTTTGCAAAATAACTATTTTTCACAGTCGTTTAAATGGAACTGAACAAGGATTGACTGAACACCAAATTGATGAAAATACGCAGCTCATCCGATATTTTCCTTATACTGAAAAGCCAAGTGGAATTAAAAAATCAGTCGCTTATTTGAAATGGTTTAATGCTTGTTACCACCTCTTAAAAGATATGAAAGATGTTGATGTAATTCATGCTCATGGTGCAGTATTAAATGGTTCGTTGGCTAAGAAACTTTCCAAAAAATGGAAAATTCCTTATGTGTTAACCGAACATACCGGTCCATTTTCTAAAGTGATAAATTCTTCTTACAAAAAATATAAGGTAAAAAATGTAATGGAAAATGCGAGTGCTGTTTTAGCGGTGAGCAACCATTTAAAAAACGAAATATTATTCAATGGTATTCACCCAAAAAGAATGGAGGTAACTTACAATCCAATTGATACCGATTTGTTTCAGTTAAAAGAAAATAAGCTATTTAAAAATGTTGCTTTTGCTGGAAGAATGGACGAAAATAAAGGAGCATTGAGAGCATTAAAAGCATTTGAGATTTTTCAAAAAACTCATGCCGAATGGACGTTAACTTTATGTGGTGATGGGAAAGAAATGGTTGCTGTTGTGGAATATGTAAAAACCCATCAATTAGAAAATTCGGTTATCATTAAGGGGATGTTAAGTGAAAAAGAAGTAGCAACCGAATTTCAACAAGCTGATGTATTTATTTCTCCAACTCAATACGAAAGTTTTGGATTGTCCATTGCCGAAGCACTTTCGTGTGGACTTCCAGTTATCACAACTAATGTAACAGCTCCACCAGAATATGTAAATGCATCAAATGGATTTTTATTGGATGTCAATAATATCGAAAAAATGGCTGAAGCTTTAATAAAAATGGTCGTAAATCTAGAAAATTATAATTCAGAAAAAATAAGAGAACAAGTCGTTCATCAATTTAGTGTTAGCAACTTCGGACAACACTTGTTTACAATTTACAAATCATTGTAATCTTTGTAAATCAATTGATTTTAAAAAAAAATGTGTGGAATAGCCGGAATATTATCTAAAGAAAAAGTAACCGTTCAGGTTCTTCAAGATATTTCTAAGGTCATTCGCCATAGAGGTCCTGATGATGTAGGGTTTGCTATTGTTCAAGATAATCTAATTGTTGCCTGTAAAGGAGAAGACACCATTGAAGAATTATCCACTTTTCAACCAATAGCTGAACAACAACAATTTAATGTTGGCTTTGTTCATCGAAGGCTTTCTATCATTGAATTAAATAAAGAAGGTCACCAACCGATGTCGGATGCTTCAAAAAATTATGTGATTGTTTTTAATGGAGAGGTTTATAATTTTAAAGAAATCAGAAAAGAATTAGAAACGGAAGGTTTAGTTTTTGAATCGAATTCTGATACAGAAGTGATTTTGCAAGCATACATCAAATGGGGAGAAAAATGTGTCCACAAATTTGTGGGAATGTGGGCTTTTGTCATCTACAACAAAACAAACCAACAACTTTTTATTTCGAGAGATCGGTTCGGTATCAAGCCTTTGTATTATTTCCATAAAAATGAACTCTTTGCCTTTGCATCCGAAATAAAAGCCTTGTTGAAAGTACCCACAATTGAGCCGATTGCTGACCCAAAATTGTTGTCGGAATACGTAATATTTGGAACAACCAGCAAACCTTTTCAAACCTTGTTCCAAGACATTCAAGAAATTCCTCCAGGGCACAA
Organism: uncultured Vicingus sp.; assembly: GCA_964371285.1. Classification (GTDB taxonomy): domain Bacteria; phylum Bacteroidota; class Bacteroidia; order Flavobacteriales_E; family Vicingaceae; genus Vicingus. The sequence goes on from CAYJMI010000013.1 coordinate 15,447, forward strand.
CGGCATTTATGATTATTCCTCAAATACATTAAAAATTAGTTCCTATTATCAATTAGAAGCTGAAGTTGAGAAAAGAAAAATTTCTTCCAATTTTGAGGAAGCTTTAGTTGAATACCATCACTTATTTTCAGAAGCTGTCCAATTGCATTTAAGGTCTGATGTTCCTGTAGGTTCGTGTTTGAGCGGAGGTTTAGATTCAAGTGCTTTGCTGGGTGAAATTGCTCCAAAAATTGGAACAGCGTTCAATACTTTTACAGCTGCATACAAAAACAAAGCGATAGATGAAAGCGACTTTGCTAAAGAAGCAATAAAAGATTTTAAAAACGTTCAACCCCATTTTACCTACCCAAATGCAAAGGAATTTAGTAACGATATTGCTAAAATCGTTTATCACCATGATTTGCCTTTTGGCTCTGCATCCATGTATGCACATTGGGAAGTGATGAAATTAGCAGGAAAACACAACATGAAAGTTTTACTGAATGGTCAGGGAGCTGACGAATCGCTGGGTGGATATAGCAATTTTGCAGGAATTTATTTGTTGGATTTATTAAAAGGATTTCGATTTTCGAAATTTAGTAAAGAGAAAAAATTGATTGAAACAAATTTTACTAAATCAGCATTATCAAGTATTTTCAGTGCTATTTATTATCATTTACCTTCTGGAATTCAATCGTTGTTAAGAAAAAAAGAGCGTATAGGTCATCAGTTTTTGAATAAAGAAATCGTTGGTAAACTTACTATTGAAGTACCTGAAAGAGGAGGCAAAAACTTTAGAGAAAATTCGTATTCTGCATTTCGATTTGGCTTAGCAGATTTGTTGAGGAATGAAGATAGAAATTCGATGGCTTTTTCTATTGAGTCGAGAGTTCCATATTTAGACCATAGATTGGTTGAATATTCCATTGCATTGCCTGTAAAATATAAAATCAAAAAAGGATGGTCGAAATACATCTTAAGAAAGTTAATTGAAACTAAAATCTCTGATAAAATTGTTTGGAGAAAATACAAAATGGGATTTTTAACTCCTCAAAGAGAATGGAAAAATGAATTGAATGAAGAATTAATCACAGAAATAAAAGGAATGACGTTTCCTGAACTACTAGACAAAAACGCTTTTCTTCGGTTTTGTGAAACAGATTTAAAGAGTAATGCACATTTAAGCGAATTTTGGAGAATGTACAGTTTGTTAAAATGGATAGCCGTTTTTAATGTGAAAGTTTAATGGAGAAAAAATTAAAAATAGCAATTGTCTGTGGTCATTTTATGCCGGAAGTGGGTTATGTTGAGGTTCAAATGGCTAAAGCACTTTCTCGATTAAACAATGATGTACACGTTTTTACAAGTAATCTGATTTCCCCATCTGTTAAAAATAAATTGCAAACTATTCCTCATTACCAATTAGGAACACAACAACAAAATGGCTATTCGATAACCAGATTTCAACCTTATTTTACCATGGGGCAAATGTTAAAATGCAAAGGTTTGGTAGAAAGTATTACTCAATATGCTCCCGATTTAATTGTAATTATCGGTTTAGGCAAATTATTCCCAAAACCAATTTTGAACGCTAATTTTCCGAATGCAAAAAAAATAGTTTTATTAGCTGATAATGAAGATTCTTTCGATGAGTTTAAAGGACTTAAAGGAATATCTAGACAGGTAAAAAAATATATTTTAAGAAAATACTTTAAAAATCCGATGTACCAGCTGGCGGTGAATAAAGTAGATTTATTTTATGCCTATACTCCTTCAGCACCAGATGTGGTGCTAAATTATATTCCTAAAAAATTACATGCTACATTTTTAGAAAAAGTAAAACCCTTATCATTGGGTTTTGATGAGGAAGAATTTTATTTTGATAATACCCTTCGTCAACAAAAAAGAAAAGAACTGAATTTGGAGGAAAAAGATGTTGTTTTAATTACTGCCACCAGAATAACTCCTTTCAAAAATTTAGAAAAAATAATCGATGTTGTTGATGAATTAAATGAGAAAGGAAATCCCATCAAGTACATCATTGCTGGTTTTGGCACTGACTTGTATGCCAATCGGTTAAAAAAATACATTGCTTCCAAAAAGCACGCAACTCAATTTAGTTGTTTGCCTTTCTTATCCCATACCGAATTGTTAGGGTTGTACAATGTGGCTGACTTTGGCTATTGGCCCACGCACATCATTACGCACTACGAAGCCATGGGAACAGGATTGCCGATATTTCTTCCCGACAAAAAAAATATTCAACACGTTATTGAGCAAGGAATAAACGGTTGGAAATTTAAAGATTCAGATATTTATGATACTTTTAATAATGCAATAACTCAAACCATTTTGTTCAGAGAAAAAAGAAATCATTTGGCTGAAACCGCAAAATTAAAGTTTGCTTTTACCACTATTGCAAGTAATATTTTATGAAGTTTAAGAATTGGAAAATATGGCTTAAATCAAAACCTTGGATCTTAAAATGGTTCATCATTTTGGTGTTGTTGCGACCAATTATTGATAACTTATTTTTCTTAAAAAATATTTCTCCTTTTTTGTCTCCGTTATATATTGTAGGGGTGCTAACTCCAATTTTAGTAATTATAGCCATTGCTAAAACACCAAAACCATTACAATCGCCTTTAGATAAATATTTCAAAATTTGGTCCATATTTGTTGTTATTGGAATCTTTTTTGTTGTTTTGTTCGACCCATTATCAATGGATTCGTTGGAGTATTTATTAAAATTATTTATACCTATTTATATTTATTTTTTTGCTCGAAGATTTATTCAAAACAAACAAGATTTGGATGGGATTTTAACCACTTTTTTATACGCAGGAATATTTGTTGCATTGCTTTTGTTGTACGAGGTACTTTTTGGAGCTATTCGAATTGTAGAAAGTAGGGGAATGGAAAGATTGCAAGGTAGCTTCGGAGATGTGGTGAGCTACGGAATTTATCTGTCTTTTTGTTTTTTAATTGCTACTTATTTTTATTTTTCAAGAACAAGAGATGTTCCAAAAGTTAAGCGAATCCGAACAGTCGTTATTGTTGGAGCATTGTGTATTTTAACATTGATAAACATCCATCACGTTGCATCCTACACTATTTTTATTGGGTTGTTACTATTGTTTATGGTATTTAATTTTAGAGCAAACAAAGGTGCTGCTTTTGTTTTGTCCATTATGCTTTTTCTATTGTTTTACTTTTTTGCACAACCCATTATCGAAGAAAAAATTACACCCTTACTGGAAACCGATATTGAAGTTTATGAAGGTGATTTGGAATCCTCGCGATTACTACATGGTAGAATGGGCCGGTGGACAAGAATGATTGATATTTTTACCAATGAAAATATTTTTTCTCAATGTTTTGGATATCCAACCACATTAAAACCTTCCTATCAATTTATTGGTGTTGGAGCTCACAACGATTACGTGCGGATTCTTTTTTTTACCGGTTATTTTGGATTATTTTATTATTTAACCATATTGGTTGTTTTTTATAATATGGCAAAAAAACTTGCAAATGCTACCAAATATTTAGCTTTAGGAACTTTGGGGATATTAATGTTGTATTCCATTAGTATTGTTCCAACGTATTATCCACCTTTTATGTATATGGTCATGTCGGTTTTTGCCTATGTGGCACTCCCAACACCTCAAACCTCAAATTACAAATCCCAAAGTACAAACCAACTCCCTCCCATAGGGAGGGTTGGGGTGGGACAAACCTCAAACCTCAAACCTTGAATCCCAACCAACCAACCATATTACTTTTAGGGAAACTTCCTCCACCATTAATCGGACCGGCAATTGCCACTCAAATCATATTAAACTCAGGTCTAAAAAACGAATTTAATTTGATACATTTAGATACCCGAATGAATACTGATGTGGCCACCATGGGCAGGTGGAGATTATCTAAAATGTTCAGAAGTGTTGGTATTTATCTTGAGTTTATTAAGAAAGTAAAACAACACCAACCACAAATTATTTTGATTCCGATAAGCCAAACCACGATGGGCTTTTTTAAAGATGTTCCATTTATTTGGTTAGGGAAATTTATGGGTAAAAAAGTACTGATACAATTGCGGGGAAGCAATTTTAGTAATTGGATAAATTCCGCTTCGTGTATCACCAAAAGTTTGGTGAAAACAACCTTAAAAAAATGTGCGGGTGTAATTGTGTTGGGTAATAATTTAAAACCTTTGTTCAAGAATTATTTTTCTGACAATCAAATTTTTGTAGTCCCCAACGGAGCAAATTACGAACTACAAACCAAAAACACCACAGCACTAAATGTGTTGTATTTAGCTAATTTTTTACCTTCCAAAAGTTTTGATGATGTACTAAAAGCATTGGTGATTTTGAAAGAAAAAGGAATCACCAATTTCAACTTTCAAGCTGCTGGGGCTTGGGATAATGAAACTTTTAAACAACAATGTTTAGCTATAATTGAAGAAAATCAACTGACCCATGTAGAATTATTCCCGCCACAAAGTGGAGCAGCAAAAATGCAATTGTTTGCCAATGCTTCTATATTCGTTTTTTGCCCTAAAATGCCAGAAGGTCATCCTTGGGTAATCGTGGAAGCCATGGCAAATGGCTTACCCATTATTGCTACCAACCAGGGAGCAATAATAGAATCGGCACTAGACGGTAAAAATGGTTTTATTGTTCCTGCAGAAAATCCAGAAGCCATTGCCGAAAAATTGGAAGTATTGATTAACGATACCGAATTAAGAAACCTATTTTCAATAAACTCCAAACAGTTTTACAATGCTCAATTTACAGAAGAAAAAATGGTGGAGAATTTGGTGAAGGTGTTTCATCAAATATCAAATAAGGAGAATATAAATTAATTTTAACCGCTAAGAACACAAAGAAAAAAATACGCAAAGGTCGCAAAGTATTTGTTTTTGTTTTCTTTGCGAACTTTGCGATTTCATACTATTCTTTGCGGTTAAGTTTTATTTTAATAACCCTCCAAAATTACCCAATCACAAACTTTCCGGTAGCGTATGCACTCTTCCTTCGTTTTCTTTTTTGAGGTATTCCATCAAAGGCTCAAAGTATTCCAACATGGGTTTAGCACTCATTTCTGAACCTAATTTTTCTTTCATCAACGCTCTCCAGTCTTTTGAACTTCCCGGATACATTAACGATTGCAAAAACTCGCCAGTTGCTTTGCTTCCATAATAATTGGTGGCATGAGGGTCTTGTTTTAAAATTTGTTTAGCAATGTGGTCGTGAAATTGGAACAACAATACATACGAAATAGCATAATCATAATATTGAGCAGCATCGTTGTTGATGTGTGTTTTCGAGGCAGCATCACAATATTCAGCACCTCTTTCGGTTGGTGGCACAATGCCTTGATATTGTTTGGTTAATTCCCACCATTTTGCATTGTATGCTTCAGCACTTAAATTGTTACTGTACAGTTCATATTCAAATTCTGTCATTACACCTGCCGAAAAAGGTAAAAACACCACGTAGTTTAAGGCTTCTTTTAATAAGGTTTGAGTTTCGTCAGTTGTTACATCTTTACCCAACAAACCCAATTCTTGTAAAAAAGGTTTTTGCATGGCTGCTAATCCCATTAAAGAACCCATTGCTTCATGAAAACCACGGTTTGCTCCGGCTCTTAATAAAGGCGGAACATCCTTATTGGTATAGGTTTGGTAATAATAAATGTGCCCCAATTCGTGTAAAGTGGTTTCGTACCATTCGGTATTCGGAATGATACTCATTAACGAACGAACATCTTTATCCAAATTCAAATGCCACGCCGAAGCATGTGTGTTTTTCTTAAAATCATCACTTTCGGTTACAGGGTATAAACTCGATTTTTCGTAAAATGAAGCCGGTAATTTATCAAAACCTAAACTCACATAAAAATCTTCACCTGTTTTTACAATCCACTCTGGTCCTTTCTCTTTAATTACGCCATCCAAATCAATACCTTCAACATTTACTAAACCACTCCAATCTTGCCCGAATTTGTTAGGCAACCAGTGTGCAGGCAACATTTCAGGAACCTCTACTTTGTATTTTTGGGCTAAAGTGTACCGTGCATAAGTATGTAATTCTCTGTACAATGGCCAAACATCTTTTACCATTTGTTGCGTAGTTTTTCGCATTTCTTCAACCGTCATTCCGTATTCCGATACTTGGTAAGCAAAGTAATCATCGTATCCCAACGCCTGAACAGTTTTGTTTCTTAACTGTTGCAAATTGTTCAACCCGGTTTTCAATTCTTTACCAACTTCTTTACTGGCTTCCCAAGCTTTTTGACGTTTTACAACATTGGTTTCGTTACCCATTATTTTGTCTATATCGTTTGGAGTAACCTCTTTGTTGTCAATACGAAAAGTAAAACCAAACATTTTATCGTTTTGAGCAGTTTCGGCTTTAATACGGTCTTTTACCACATCTTTAACAATTGCAGGATTGTTAGCCGCAGCATATAAAATAGTTTCTAATTGTTTAATTTGAAGTGCGTTTAACGATTCTTTTTGAGCCAGAAATTTTTTAGCTTCGTTAATGTTATTTTCACTACCGGTAAATGTTGCAAAAGCTTCGTTTGCCACCCGTGTTTCGTAACCGGTTAAGGTATCGCCTTCTTTAATGTAGATGTTCGATTTCCATTCTGCTTCGCTCGATGCGTAATATAATTTTTGATAGTCTTTTGTGTAGTTATCCAAAAAAGTTTGTGCTTCGGCACTCAATTGTTCGTTGACAGTTGTTTTTTCGTTTTCGTTGGCACAACTAAAAAGTAAAGCTGTTAAAACAATTCCTAAATAAAATTTCTTTTTCATAATCATAAATTTGATTTGTTATTGCTAAAGTACTCTTTTTTTTGTTTTCTATTGTTCCATCCGCCAACTGGTCGGATGAAACAGAAATTACTTACTCATGCTTGGAACAGAGGGGGTAATTGTCTTCTTCTTTCCTGAAGTAGCGGTAGCGAATATCAGGAATCTAGTGTAAATGATAACCACGGGAATAGTCCTTAGTCGCACTCGCTTTTGCCATTTCTTCAGACTATGGATAGTGGTGCAACCTCATGTTTTCATACATAATGTTAGCAATTGTTATTATTGTCTTTTAAATATATTCTGAGTAACAATTGATTGATATGTTATATATTGTTTTTTAATCTTTCGTTCTTCCACCCAATACGTATTAATTATCAAGTGTCCATCTTTGTCAATTCCAATTTGAGACATTGCTCCTGATAATTTTGATACACCATACACCATTAAAAATCGTCCATTTAATATTGAGTAGTTTTTTGCTATTAATTTGTATTTACTTTCACTTTTTTCAGTTCCATAGATTTTCAATTTGGAATCTGTCATGGTAAGAAATATGTCTGCATCTTTTTCATTATAGATAACTTCATTATTTCTATAAATTTTTCTATCTAAGAAAGAAGCTGAATCTGTAAATGAAATTTTTCTATTACATATAATTCTCCAATCTCCTATTACTTCTTTTTGAACTTTTATCATTGTGGTCGTATCAATCTGTGTATGCGTTCGGACTGCTGGATAACACCACCATGTTTCTACGCCATTATCGATAGAGGATATTCCTAATTGAGTTCTCATTATTTGAGCGTTCAAGAACTTATTGAAGGAATCATACACACTATCCCACTTTTCAAAAGTTGGAGTTGGCAATGCAATACAATAATCTATTGGAAAATCCATCATTTTTTTTGGAACACTATTAATACGATTCATTATTTCTTTAGGTACTCCACAATCAGTAAAAATAATTGAAATCAACATTAAGTATTTCAGCTTTTTGGTTAGTATCATTTGTATTTTTTATAGTTGCCAAAGCTAAGCTAAGAATTGCCTCAATTATTCTTAGCGGTTGATAAACGAAGTTAGCATTTTTTAATGATAAAACAATAAAGTCAAGCCATAAAAAAGTGAAATACTCGGGATATTCGCAAAAGTAATATTAGTGGGAATACACAGGAGAAGACAGTTTTAAAAATTTAAGCTAAATTACTTTTTTTAAAGAGTTGGAATAATACCGTAATATGAAAACAATTTAACCGAAGAGAAAAAGTTGGAGAAATTGGAATTATTGGCAAATTTGGTAGAAGTGGTAATAGGATATTTTAATTTTGGTTTATTTGTACAGGTTATGCTACCAAATCCAGTGGGTAAGGTTCGAAAAGTTGATTAATAGTTTAATTTTCTCTTTTTATTAAATATTGTAAAAGTGTTATTATTTAGAAATACAATCTATGCTATGTTGCTATTTAAGGTAACTTTAATTTATATTAAGTTACCTTAAATAGCAATATAAATTTGCTTTTGTTGTGCTAAAGGGTTACATTTGAGAAATAATAGTCGCGCTAAAGGGTTACAATATGAAAATGAAAAAGATGCAAATAGAACAATTAAGTACAAAAATCGATCAATTAGAATCGATTAGAAATATAATAATTCCTTCAATTGGTTGGATAAAGACTATACGAACAACACTTGGTATGTCATTAGAACAGCTCGGAAAGAAAATGGGAATAGCTAAATCAAACGTTCAACGTTTGGAGAAACGCGAGCAAAGTGGAACTATTACATTAAAAACTCTTGAAGAAGCTGGTAAATCTATGGATATGAAGTTTATATATGGATTTGTGCCAAAAGACGGAAGTATTGAAAAACTAATAGAAAGAAAGGCTAAATTATTAGCTACCGAAATTGTTTTAAGAACTTCTGGAACAATGAAACTTGAAGACCAAGAAAATTCTCAGGAAAGAATTAAAAAAGCGATAGAAGAACGAACTTCAGAAATTATTGATGAGTTACCTAAAATATTATGGGATTAGATTTGGAATATCTTCCAGGACAAACACCTTTGGATGAAGAAGAAAAGGAGGGATTGAAAATTCAAACAATAACAACGAAGGGGGAACTTGATGAATTCGAACAAAAGAACATTGAACAGGCTATTCAGTGGACAATTGGTCGAAGTTTAAAGAAAGAAAAAGTAATTTCAGAATCTTTCATTAAATCTTTACACAAAAGGATGTATAATGAGATATGGGTTTGGTCTGGAAGTTTCAGAAAATCGAATAAAAATATTGGAGTTGATAGATGGCAAATTTCTACAGAACTTCAAAAATTATTAAATGATACTTTATATTGGATTGAAAACCATTCTTTTACAGAGGATGAAATAGCAATCAGATTTAAGCACAGATTAGTTAGTATTCATTGCTTTCCAAATGGAAATGGAAGACATAGCAGGTTGATGGGAGATATTATTTCTGAGAAGCTTTTTAATCAAAAAGTGTTTACTTGGGGACAATCGAATTTATCGAAAAATAGTTACACAAGAGCTGCTTACTTAAGAGCCCTCAAAAAAGCAGATAACGGTGATTATTCAGATTTGATAAGTTTTGCACGATCCTAACAATTGCAAGTAAAGTAACCCTAACAACTTTTCAATACGATAGATTCACTTGATAAACGAAAGTACCCTATTTTTTCAATAAAGTCAACTCATAATACTATTTCTTTTACCTTTGCTTCCATGTGCGGAATTACAGGATATATTACCAACCAAAAGTTGCCACTCGATGAAATGTTGTTTTCATTAAAACATCGTGGTCCCGATGCACAAGGGATTTATGAAACCAACATCAACAACAAATACGTTGGTTTAGGGCATACCCGTTTGAGTATTCTCGATTTATCCGAAAAAGGAAACCAACCTTTTGTTTCTGCAAACAATAAAATTCATATAGTTTTTAATGGCGAAATCTATAATTATTTAGAACTAAAAGAACAGTATTTAAAAGCAGAACACTTTGTTTCTAAAACCGATACCGAAGTAGTGTTAAAACTCTATCAACAAAAAGGAATTGCCTTTATCGATTTGTTAAATGGCGATTTTTCTATGGCTATTTTAGATGAAAACCAAAACAAGTTTTTTTTAATCAGAGATAGATCAGGAGTGAAACCTTTGTATTTTTCATTCAAAAACGATGCACTAATTTTTGGCTCTGAAATCAAATCGATTTTAAAAGCAGGAGTAAAAGCCGAATTGGCTACCGAAAACCTCCAAAAGTATTTTGTATTTAAGTATTCTCCAGCCAACGAAACCCTGTTCAGCAATATTAACCGATTGCAACCTGCTCATTTTGCCGAATACGATTTAAACAACGCTACTTTTCAAATTAAAAACTATTGGCAACCCAACAGGCAAACCAACTACAAAAACATCAGTTATCAAGATGCTCAAACCGAAGTAAAACGCTTGTTACACGATGCTACTGAAAAACGCTTGATTGCAGATGTGCCTGTCGGTACTTTTTTGTCAGGTGGTTTGGATTCGTCCATCATCACTTCTTTTTTAAAAGACAAACCTGCCATTAAACATTATTGTGCCAGTAAAGAGGCTAAAGACTTAATTAAAGAAGGTACTACTTCTGATTTTTTTTATGCTCAACAATTGGCTAACGATTGGAAATTGAACATGGTGGAAATCCCCATTGGTAGCGACAATACCAATTTGGAACAAATTAGAAACACCATCAAATTTGGCGACGATTTAATTGCCGATGGTTCTCAAATTCCTTCATTTTTAATAACACAACAAGCTGCCATACAATCGAAAGTAATTTTGAGTGGAATGGGTGCCGACGAATTGTTTTTGGGTTATGCCGGACATCAAATGACCTTAATTGATGGTTGGTTAAGCAACATGCCTTTTTCAAATTCAATAGCCAAATCTTTTTATTCGCTCGATCAAGGCAATGGAAAATTTAAAGCTTTTAGAAGGTATTTGCATAAGTTGGGCAAGTATTACAATTACCCGAATTACAAATATGGCATTTACACCATTGTTGGTGATTTTGAAAATTCATTGTCTGTTTTCAAAGGTGATACAGCAACTACCACTCAATTTTTGAGTAATTATTTTCCCGAAGGTGCCGACCCTTTCGACTGTTTTAAAACCTTCGAATACGAGAATTTTTTACAAAAAAATGTTTCTTATTTGGACAGAATGACTATGGCAAATTCGGTAGAAGGACGAGTTCCTTTTTTGGATTATCGAATTATTGAATTGGCACATGCCATTCCACGAAATTACAAGTTGAGCAATACCGGAAGAACTAAAGCAGTGTTAAAAGATGCTTTTAAAAACGACTTGCCCAATTACGTAACCAACAGAAGAAAAGCCGGATTTGGAATGCCTTTGAGGAGCATTTTTAGTTCAGAACAAAAAATAAACGAATTGCTCGATAGAGAGTTGTTGAACAGTATTGATGGGTTTTCGATGGAAGCTATTGAAAAAAACATTCAAAATCATTTATATGGAAGAGAAGATAATTCTGCCTTGATTTATGCTCTAATTTCTTTTCAGGAATGGTACAGGATGTATATTTTATAACGATGAATTTTCCCCTCTTGAGAGGGGAAGATTTTGTCTAAATTTTTCATTTAGTTACAAAATCAGGGGTGTGTTTATTAAGATTGAAACTTTCTTAACTTTACACTTTCAACTAAAAAAATGGAACAACTCACACAAAATTTAAAAGACGGACACATGCAATTGCTCGAAGTGCCGTTTCCTGCTTTAGGAAAAGGACAAATAATGGTGCGTAATCATTATTCGGCAATTAGTGCAGGAACAGAAGGAAAGACAGTGAAAGATGCTCGTTTGAGTTATATCGGTAAAGCAAAATCGCGACAAGCAGAAGTAAAAAAAGTGATTGCTGCAGCCAAAACACATGGAGTAATGAAAACGTACCACATGGTGATGAATAAGTTGGAAACACCCAATCCAATGGGTTACAGTTGTGCAGGTGAAGTAATTGAAGTGGCGGAAGACATCAAACATATAAAAGTTGGCGATTTTGTTGCCTGTGGCGGAATGACCGCTAATCATGCTGAGATTGTTGTTGTACCTAAAAATTTGTGTGTAAAAATAAATCATCCCGAAATTATAAAAAGTGCTGCTTTTACTACTGTTGGTGCAATAGCCATGCAAGGAGTAAGGCAAGCAGAAGTTAATTTAGGCGAAAGTTGTGTGGTAATAGGATTGGGATTAATCGGACAATTAACCGTTCAGTTGTTAACTGCCGCAGGGGTTAAAGCCATTGGGTTGGATATTGATGACCAGCAAGTTTCTCTTGCATTAAACACAGGAGTAAAACACGCTTACAATAGCTCGAAAGAAGGATTAGAAAGTATTATTGAACAAGAAACCAATGGTTTTGGTGCAGATGCGGTCATCATTACTGCCGGAACAACTTCGTTAGAGCCCATCAATTTTGCAGGAGCAATTGCCCGTAAAAAAGCAAAAGTGGTTATTGTTGGTGCTGTTCCGACAGGTTTTGATCGGAAAAATTATTACATCAAAGAATTGGATTTGAGAATGTCTTCTTCTTATGGACCTGGTCGATACGATGACGATTACGAACAAAAAGGAACGGATTACCCGATTGGTTATGTACGTTGGACAGAAAACAGAAACATGCAGGCTTTTATCGAGTTGGTGGAAGCTGGAAAAATAAATTTAGAAACTTTAATTTCTCATCAATTTACCTTCGAAAATGCCAAAGATGCTTATCAGTTAATTGTCGATAGAACAGAACACTTTTGCGGAATTGTATTGGAATACGACATCACAAAAGAATTAAAGAAGAGTATTCAAATCAACGCAAAAAAATACAACGCTACTGATGTAAACATTGGTTTTATTGGAGCAGGTTCGTTTGCACAGAACTTTTTGTTGCCAAATGTTGCAGGAAACAATTTAATAAACGTAGCCACTGCACGGGCAACAACAGCACGAAATATTGCCAATAAATTTGGTTTCGATAATTGTACAGGTGATGCTGATGAAATTATTAAAAACGTAGCAATAAATACCGTTTTTATTGCTACTCCACATCACTTACATGCACAATATGTTGTTAAAGCTTTGCAAGCCAATAAAAATGTGTTTGTAGAAAAACCGTTGTGTTTAACTAAAGAAGAGTTAGAAGAAATTAGAGAAGCAGAAAGTAAAAGTACCGGTCAATTGATGGTGGGTTTTAATAGAAGATTTGCTCCTCAGATTATAGCATTAAAAATAGAACTAAACAACCTTTTGCCTAAAGCCATTAATTACAGAATAAATGCCGGTAAATTACCCGCAAACCATTGGACACAAGACTCTGAAATTGGCGGAGGAAGAATAATCGGCGAAGCGTGTCATTTTATTGATTTATGTTCATTTATTGCGGGTTCTCCTATTACTAAAGCGGAAGCCAATGCTTTAAATGATGCCAATAATCTTATCGATACGGTGAGTATGAGTTTATCGTTTGAAAACGGTAGTGTAGCAAGCATTTCTTATTTTTCTAACGGAAGTAAACAATTGAATAAGGAATATTTAGAAGTTTTTTGTGGTGAAAAAACCATTGTTATTGATGATTTTAAAACGATGGATATTTTTGGTAAAGGGAAGAAAAGTTCTAAAAATTCTTCTCAAGATAAAGGTCATGCAACGGAAGTCAATTTATTTTTAGAATCTTTAAAAACAGGAAAATCATTACCAATTTCTTTCGAAGAATGTTACCAATCCACCAAAGCAACTTTTGAGGTGTTGGAAAGAATTAAAGGACAATAAGTGGACGTTAAAACATCGCTAAAACAACTTCAAACCTACATCGAATCCGAAAAATTTAAAGGATAAGATTTTTTCCTAATTCAAATTCGTTGGTTATTTTTTAAAGAACGTGAGTTCGATATAAGAAGTTCAATTGTAAGTTTTGTCATATTGAGTGAATTTTCAGAGAAAATTTGTATCGAAATAGACAAAACGATTTGTTTTCGATACTAAAATCTTGCAGATTTTCACTCACCACGAAGTAGCACCGTAGGTAAACTGACATCGTTTTGTTATATCGAACTCACGTTAAAGAGTAATACAACTTTTGATATCATTATCAAATCATAGCGTATCACAAAGTATCAATTTTTATTTTTGTAGAACGAATATTTATCGTATCTTTGCGTATCATTAAGTATCAAATAATTAAAAAATGGACAACAAAATTCATACATTTTCATTAACTCTTGATTTTAAATTAATGAATGAACTCAGTAGCATAGATAGATTTGGAGGGTCATGGAGTTTAATAGAGAAACGAGAGGGTAGACAAACGCTTAAACAATTAAAATCAATCGCCACGGTTGCAAGCATAGGTGCTTCTACTCGTATTGAAGGTTCAAAAATGACCAACGATGAAGTTAAAGCTTTAATATTTGATAATGAAGTTAAAGCTGAGATGCTTGATAAAATTAAAATTGAGAAATTAGTAGAGCGTGACCAACAAGAGGTTTTAGGATATTTTAGTGTATTAGATATAATTTCAGAATCATACAGGGATATTGAAATTGCTGAAAGCAGTTTGATGAATCTGCATCACAACTTAATGAAGTATAGCGAAAAAGACCAGTGGCATAAAGGAAAATATAAACAACTTTCCAACTCAGTAGAAGCCACAAATCCCGATGGCACAAAAACAATTATTTTTGAAACAACTGCACCTGGATTTGCTACCGAAGATGCAATGCGTGCACTAATTGATTGGTATAATGCTGATAATACAACACCACAAATAATTAAATCGGCAATATTTGTTTATGATTTTTTAAGCATTCACCCATTTCAGGATGGTAACGGTCGTTTGAGTCGACTTCTTGCTACCTTGTTACTATTAAAAAACGGTTATTCTTGGATTCAATATGTTAGTTTTGAGCATGAAATAGAAAGTCGTAAAGTCGACTATTATAAAGTTCTTATGGATTGCCAACAACAACGTCCAGGTGAAAATGTATATTCTTGGATTATTTTCTTTTTAGATTGCTTGGGTAATATCCAAAATAATTTAATGAAAAAATTGGACGTGCAAAAAAGCGAAAATCAAATGTCGCCAAGAGAAAAAATGATTTTTTCATTTATTGATAACCATCCGGGATGTAAATCAGGAGAAATTGCAGAAAAATTGAAATTGCCTTTGCCAACCGTAAAAAGAATACTTTCGGATATGGTAGAAGGCAAATTTTTAATGAAATACGGAGCAGGAATTGGTACTAACTACACAACAGAAAAGTTAACCCAAATAAAAAGTAACGTAGCCATGACACTCACAGATAAAGAACCGAAAAAAGAATTTATTCTAAGAAATAAACATTCGTTTTTAGAAATTAAACAAATAATTCTTACCCCAAAGTTCAAATGGAAAAAGCCTGATGATTGGAGTAGGGTATTAATAAATAAACCTTTGTTGATTAATGTTACTTGTTACAACACTAAAGGGGTTGAGAGATTACAAGTATATTCAATTTCAACATTCAATAATCCTTACTATTTCGAGCCATCATTTACATTGAGTAGTCCAATATTTATTCCAATAAGTTTATGGGAGTGGATTCCAAACGATAATGAATTTCCAATAAAAGTTACCATAGAACTTACAGGAAAAGTACCAGTTTTTGATTTTGATGTTTTATTAGTTTATGATGCGGCAGTGGAATAATTTCATACAAATTAGGAATGACATTCCTAATTTGCACGAAAATACATTTACTAACAAGATTGACCGTAACTTTACAACTCTAAAGACTATCCAAAGGTAGTAAAAAAGAATAGAATAAGTGAAAATTAACGAAGCACAAAAACAACTTCAAACCTACATCGAATCCGAAAACTTTAAAGGATACGACCCATACGATACGTTGAATTCGCCAATACCATTTCATTGGTTGGGAAAATGGGGGTCAGTTTTAGCCATTCAATTTCAAAAAAGAAACCCTTTTAATATTCGAAAATTATTAGGAATAAAAAAAGCACACAACCCAAAAGCCATGGGATTGTTTTTACAGGCATATTCATTGCAATATCAACAAAACAAAAGAGAAGAAACTTTACAAAAAATGCAATTTTTCTTCAACTGGTTGTTGGAAAACAGAACTAAAGGTTACGCTGAATATTGCTGGGGATATAATTTCGATTGGGCTAGTCCTGTTAAATTTTTAAAAAAAAATTCACCAACCATTGTAGTAAGTGGATTTATTGCAAAAGGGTTGTTTGAATATTATCAGGCAACCAAAGACCCAAAGGCTGTTGAGGTTTTAAAAAGCATAGGCGATTTTGCTCAAAACCAATTGGCTTGGACAAAAAATGAAAAAGGATTTTGTGTGAGTTATAGCACTCAAGCAGTAGATTGTTGCTACAATGCTAACATGTTAGGAGCCGAATTATTTGCTCGATTGTTTTATTTGACCAACGAAAGCAACTATAAAGAGTTAGCTCAAAAAATGACTGATTTTACCATTGCACATCAACAAACCGATGGGCATTGGAATTACAGTATTGACACAAAAACAGGCAAAGAGCGAACTCAAATCGATTTTCACCAAGGCTATGTTTTAGATTCTATTCATTATGTAATTAAGTACTGCGGTGAAAATGAAGTTTATTCGAAAGCTTTGAAATTAGGTGCTGAATACTATTTCACCAAACAGTTTCATTCAAACGGGCAATCCATTTTTAGAGTTCCAACCGAATATCCGGTAGAAATTCATAACCAATCTCAAGGAATTATCACTTTTACCAGATTATCGTATTTATCAGGTAAATATGCCAATTTTGCTGAAACTATTGCCAACTGGACGATACAAAATATGCAAAGTAAAAAGGGGTATTTTTATTATAAAAAATATCCATTTTATACCATTAAAACTCCTTTTATGCGTTGGTCTCAGGCATGGATGTTGTTGGCGTTAACAGAATTAAACAGGACTAAAAATGGCTAAAGATTTTACATTACAGAAATACGAGCAATTTTTAAAAGCTGCTTTAACCAACAATTACCAATTGGTTTCTTATCAGGATTATTTGAGCCATGATTATCCAAAAGCCATGATATTGAGGCATGATGTGGATAAAAAACCTTTAAATTCACTCAAAACAGCTCAATTGCAACATCAATTAGGTGTAAAAGGGACGTATTATTTTAGGGCAGTTCCCGAAAGTTTTGATGTGGAAATTATTAAGCAAATTGCCGATTTAGGACACGAAATAGGCTACCATTACGAAGATTTATCCATCTGTAAAGGCGAGGAGGTAAAAGCCATCCAGCATTTCGAAAAATGGTTAAACAAATTGCGTAAATTTTATCCTGTAAAAACGATTTGTATGCACGGAAGTCCTACTTCAAAATGGGACAACAGAAAATTGTGGGAAAATTACAATTATCAGGATTTTGAAATTGTAGCTGAACCTTATTTTGATGTTGATTTTAACAAGGTGTTTTACATTACCGACACGGGTAGAAAATGGGACGGACATCAGGTAAGTGTTCGAGATAAAGTAAAATCGAATTTTAATTTGTCGTTTCATTCTACCAATGAGTTAATTGCAGCATTTGAAAATAAGCAACTGCCCAATCAAATTTTACAAAACATTCATCCACAACGTTGGGCGGATAATCGTGTGGCATGGATACAAGAATTAGTTGCTCAAAACATAAAAAACACCATAAAAAAAGCCATTTTTGTAAAAAAATGAAGCCCATCCGAGTTTTTATCATATCGCAAGAAGAACCATTTTACATTCCAAAAGTAATTGGGTATTTGGCACAACATCAAAACCAAAATTTTGAAATTGTTGGAACTACTCGTTTGTTGCCTCATCGAAAAAATAAAACAATGAAAGATTGGTTATTGGAACGTACTCAAATCTATTCGTATTGGGAATTGTTTATTACCACTTTTTTTTTTATGTACTGCAAAGTTTGGCACAAATTGTTGTCAAAATTTGGTGTTTTTAATCCGTTTTCGGTAAAAAGTGTCTATCAAAAATATAACATCAATGAAATTGATACTGATGATATTAATTCTTCATCTTATCTTCATCAATTAAGGAATTTAGATATCGATGTTATTTTATCTATTTCACCACCTCAATTATTTGGAAAAGAGTTGTTGAATTTACCGAAAATGGCTTGTTTAAATGCTCATGGCACCTTATTGCCAAGACATCGGGGCGTTTTTGGCAGTTGGTGGATGTTGTACAACGGCGATAAAGAAATTGGTACCACCATTCATACGATGGTAGAAAAATTAGATGCCGGTGAAATTGTTTGGCAAAAAGAAATACCGATGCCAACAAACGCAACACAATACTCCATAGCCTATCACACAAAAAAAATAATGGCGGTAGGATTGGTTGAAACGTTAAACTTTCTGAGTTCAAAGGAATTAATACCTATCCAATCTCCTTATCAAGAAAGCTATCACCGTGCCCCAACCAAAGCACAAGGTAACGATTTTCATAAAAAAGGATTACGGGTGGTTACCTTATCAAATGCCAAATTGACTTTATCGAAAAGTTTTTAAGTCAGATTAGTTAATTACTTCTTGTTTGTTTCCAATCCTCAAAAGGTGTTTTTTAGTACTATTGTTATCGAATGGCAAAAACAGCAGATACATTTTTATTTTATTTAGGCCACCCAGCACATTACCACAATGTTTCTGTGGTCATTCAACAACTTTCTGCAAAAGGGTATCACATTATTTTGGTAGCTAGAGCAAAAGATGTTTTGTTTGAGTTATTAGAAGGATTACCTTATAAAATCATCTACTTAAAACCAAAAAAAGGAAAGGGCAAGATATCGCTTATATCAACTGTTGTAAAACGAGAATTTGTACTTTTCAGAATAGTATTAAAATACAAACCAAAAATGCTTATCGGTACTGATATTGCGATAACACACGTTGGTAGGTTATTAGGAATTCCATCGGTGATATTAAATGAAGATGATGCTAATGAAGTTCCATTTTTGGCAAAATTTGGATTTAAGTATGCTACTGCTGTTTTTTCGCCCAATTGCTGCGATATTTCTCCTTATCAAAATAAAAAAATTGGGTACAACGGCTACCATGAATTGGCGTATTTACATCCCAATTATTTTACACCAGATAAAACTAAAATACAAGAACTTTTCAAAAATGGAGAAAAGTATTTTATCTTGAGATTCGCTGAACTAACTGCTCATCACGATAAAGGTAAAAAAGGCATTAACTTAACAGTAGCAAAAAAACTTGTCGAAGAATTAACCCCTTTCGGGCAAGTTTTTATTACCTCAGAGCGAAAACTTGAACCTGAATTGGAACAATACCGTATAAAAATTAATCCAAAAAACATACATCATGCGTTGTCTTTTGCACAAATCTATATTGGAGATAGTCAAACCATGGCAGCAGAGGCAGCTGTTTTGGGTACTCCATCAATAAGATTTAACGATTTTGTAGGTAAATTGGGCTATTTAGAAGAATTAGAGCATAAATACCAATTAACGTGTGGAATTTCTACAGATAATCCACAGACACTTTTTGACAAGATAGATGGTTTACTGAAAGATGAATCTATTAAAACAACTTTCGAAAAGAGAAAAGAAGAAATGCTAAAAAACTCAGTAGATGTTGCACAACTGTGGACAAATTATTTTATTAAAAATAGTAAAAAATAGGTATTTTTAGAGCGGATGAATAAGCAGGTAATTATAGAAGAACAAGGGGAGAAAGCTTATGCCTATTTTTCGAAATTTTTAAAAATTGAAGAAAATAATTTAGAAGTCCTAAAAACAACCACCAGATTCAATATTCTAAAAATTTCGGATAAAAAAAATGGAATTGTTAATTTGAATAAGATTAACGACATAAAAAAAATAAACGAGTTTTTTCAAGCGGTAAATCAGAAATTAAACGATAACGGAATTTTTATAGGATGTGTTGAAACTAAAGTGGAACGCAGAAAAAGATTATTTAGAAAATATCCCATTGGTTTTGCTCAGATTTATTATTTATTTGATTTTATTTTCAAAAGAGTTTTCTCAAAGCTTTGGATGACCAAGTGGCTCTATTTTTTTGTAACAGCAGGAAGAAATCAAGTATTATCAAGAGCCGAAGCACTTGGTAGACTAGTATATTGTGGATTTGAAATTGTTGACGAATGCGAAATTGATAATATCAATTATTTTGTAGTAAAAAAAATAAAAACGGTAGATTGTGTTAAAGAACCTCGATTTAGTATTTTGTTTAAAATGAATAGAATTGGTAAAAACGGGAAAACAATTACTGTTTATAAAATAAGAACCATGCACCCGTATGCTGAATATTTACAAGAATACATCTATAAAATCAGCAACCTTCAAAAAGGAGGAAAATTTAAAAATGATTTTAGAATAACTACTTGGGGAAAGGTGCTTAGAAGATTATGGATTGATGAGTTACCGATGTTAATCAATCTTTTCAAAGGAGAGTTAAAACTTGTTGGTGTTCGACCGTTGAGTACTCAATATTTAAGTCTTTATTCCGATGAGTTAATTAATAAGAGAAAAGAGGTAAAGCCGGGGTTAATTCCTCCATTTTATGCTGATTTACCTAATACACTAGAAGAAATTATGAAATCGGAAATTAGCTACATTGAAGCCTATAAAAATCATCCATTTAATACAGATTTAAAATATTTTTTTAAAGCCACCACCAATATTTTATTTAATAGTGTAAGAAGTAACTAATCTAACTTTTATGTTTAAAAAAACTATTTTAATCGTACTAAGTGTTTTCACATTCACTTTTATTCAGGCACAAGTTGTTTTACAACCGATTAACTCAAGTGTATATGAGTTTTTAGATGAAATGGCTCAAATGAAATACATCGAATTAAATTCGGCAGTAAAACCATATTCACGAATGTTTATTGCTAATAAACTTCAAGAAATTGAAAAACAGCAGGATGTATTAAATAAACGCCAGCAAAAGGAATTGGCTTTTTATTTTCAGGATTTTAATAAAGAATTGAAGCCAAAAGGTGAGTTTAAAAAACGTAAAGATTTGTTTTTCTACAAAGACAGTCTTTTTACTTTTACCGTAAATCCAATTTTAGGGTTTGAATATGCTACAAATAAAACCGGTAGTTATTCTCATTATTGGAATGGCGGTGAATTTTATGGTTCTATTGGCACCCATTTTGGTTTTTATGCAAGTTTAAGAGATAATGGTGTTTCCGATATTTTAGCAGCACCAAATCATCTCACAACACTTCAAGGTGCTAATTATAAGCTAAATCAAGGTCAAACAGGTGGTAGAAGTGATTATAGCGAAATGCTTGGAGGTATTTATTATTCTTGGAAATGGGGTCGATTAGGCATCGTAAAAGACAATTACACTTGGGGAGATAATTATCATGGAGCCAATATTCATTCCAATAAAGCTCCATCGGTTGGTTATATCGATTTTAATATAAAACCGGTAAAATGGATAGAGTTAAACTATACTCACTCATGGTTGGTTTCTGAAATTATGGATAGCAATAGAATCTTTATAGTTAATCAACAGGTGAGAGAAATATTTGTAAATAAAAATATTGCAGCTAATATGGTTACTATTAAGCCGTTAAAAAATCTACATGTTTCACTTGGTAATTCAATTGTATATGCTGATGATGGGGAAAAACCCTTTTACTTTATACCCTTCATGTTCTACAAATCTGTTGATCACACCTACAATAGTGCTGGAAGTAATGCTTTAGGACAAAATACTCAAATGTTTATGAATATTAGTTCTCGCCAAATAAAACATTTGCATTTATATGTTTCGATGTACGTGGATGAAATTAACATTGGAAAAGTGATGGATAAAAAAAATAGCTCCAATATTTTTAGCACAAAAGTTGGGTTTAAATTGAATAATTTTCCCATTCAAAATACTTATTTAATTGCTGAATATACACGCACTAATCCTTGGACGTATCGTCATCAAATTGAAACAACTACTTATGCTTCCAATAATTATAATTTAGGTCATTATTTAGGTGAAAATGCTGACGAAATTTATGTTGAAGGTGGAATTAAAATTATAAGAGGATTAAATGCTTCATTATCATATACCTATGCAAGAAAAGCACCAGAACATATTTATGATGTAATTAATGGTGAGGCGAATGTAAAGGGCTTACCCTTTATGAAAACGGTTGCATGGCAAAATCAAACAATTCAGGGGGCTTTGCGTTACGAAATAATAAATGATGGATATATTTTCGGGAAAGTGGTTTTGAGCGACATAATTGGAGATGATTACTTTACCCCAGAGTTTAACAGAGGAAAACAAACAACCATTTCTGGTGGAATTAATTTTGGGTTTTAGATTATTTCAAGAAGAATTTACTTACCAAGTAAATATTGCATTTCAAACAATTTCAACTGTGTTTCAAACAGTTTAAGTCTGATGTTTAATAATTCATCTTCTTCTCCTTTGTTAGATTTTTTCTTACCACTAAAAAGTTTATGATTAGAATCATCCGATTTTACATTGGTCGAAGTGTCTGCATTCGCCTCCTTTGTATCTTCTTTCTTTTCACGTTTTTTTGGTTCATCTTCTTTGGAACGGTTAAAGTTGTAAGTTATACCAACGCCAATATATTCATACTTATCTTTAGCAGTCCAATCTCTGCTAAATGCGTCTAAACGGTCAGTAAATGTGGTAGTTTGAGTAAAATCAAAATGGAAATCCATTTTGTAATTGTATTTGTAATTTAAGCGAATACCATAAGGAATAGTTAACGTGCTTGCTTTTTTAGTTTTATCACTTAATGTTTTTTGAGCCAGCCCTTCTGTACTTTCTACTTCAATATAGCCTTCGTAATCTTTAGTGTTTAATGTTTCAGTATCAAAAAGTTGTGTTCTGTACCACATCATCCCAATACCTAAATGAGCGTATAAAGTAAATCGATTGTATTCGTTTTTTTTAAATAACACATCATTTAAGCGATAGTTTACTTGTAGAGAGATGTCGAAAAATTTGTTTCTAAATGATTTTGATGAAGAATTTTTACCTGTAATTCTAGTTCCAATCAAACTTCCTCTTTGATAGTTGAATTGTGCACCCAATCCCCATTTTATTTCTCGCCCAACAGTAAATTTAAATCCACCGGTGAGGTGATCGCTGTATTGATTAAATCTTGGAAAAAGTTTGTAGTTTGCTAAATCACCAAAATAAACATTCATTCCAGCCGAAAGGCTCACATAAGCACCATCGAAAACTGGTCCAAAATTTTTATTTCCTTCGTCACTATTTCCATCCGAAGTTGTTTTTTCTTCTTCCTTAGTTGCAGTTGCAGTATTAGTTGGTGGTATGGAAGATAAGTTTTCTTCTACAACTACACTTGGAGTAGTCAAAGCAGCAGCACTATCAAATGCATCAACTTCTTGAGCAAAGGAATTACCTACACAAAATAGAAGTGAGAAAATAGCTAAAACTTTAGAAAAGGACTTTATTTTCATATAAAAAGATATGTTATCAACTAACAAATATCTGCTATTATTGGATAATATCCAAATTTTAAATTTGTTTATGTAAATAAATTTTATTTATGTTTCAACTTTGTTTGTACTTTTGATAGATGTTTGTGAGTGCTAAAATATTTTTTTCGATTAGTTTTTGTTGTTGTTTTTCTATTTTAAATGCTCAAAAAATAGATTTAAATAATTACAAAAATAAGGCTCAGGCTTATGCTATTTTATCTGCTCAATACAGTAATGATGCGTATTTTTTCTCCAGACAAAATTATTTTTTGACAAATGTTTCAGCCATTAAGCAAAATTGTGATTCTGCTATATTTTCTGCTAATATTGCCATAACTTTTGCCGACAGTGCATACATAGTTGCACACGA
Organism: uncultured Vicingus sp.; assembly: GCA_964371285.1. Classification (GTDB taxonomy): domain Bacteria; phylum Bacteroidota; class Bacteroidia; order Flavobacteriales_E; family Vicingaceae; genus Vicingus. Next base: position 39,199 of record CAYJMI010000013.1, read on the forward strand.
TTCTTGTTTATTTGCAAAAAACTTGATACTTGATGCAAAGGCATATCAACAAAAAGCACTCCAACGATTTAATCAAATTGTTGGAGCTACTGACTATAATTTAATTCATGAATTATCGTTAGAAGCCATGTACGCTATAGGAAATGCTATTACTGATGCTTATAGAGCTTCCTTAGAACTTGATTGGAAAGATATTGATTTACCAGTTGAAAAGAAACGTGATGCAACAAGATTAGAATCGGATGAAACTACTTTCACAACAATTAAAGACTTGTATAGTAAAAGATTAGAGGAAATTAAAAAAGAGTTGCTTTTATTAGAAATTGAAAAAAATAAAAGCACTGGCAAACAAAAACTTGAAATTAGTAATATAATTTCTCAGCTTAAAGCAGAACAAAAAGAGTTGTTGCTTAAATCAAAAAACAGTGATGACAAGTTAATTCAGGTTAAAAATGATTTAAGCGAGGAAATGCTTCAAATAGTAAATAAGGACATTTTTACTACTGAAAAAAAGGATTTTTATAATGAAAATGTCCCTATTCCGATTGATTCGAAAACGCCTGAAGGCTTAGTATATAAAGTTCAAATAGGTTTTTTCAAAAAACAATTACCTTCGAAACACTTTGATGGTGTTTTCCCCATCTCATCCCAAAAAGTTGATAACAACTATTACAAATACATGGCAGGGAATTTTAAAAATTATGCAGAGGCTAAAGAAGCTAAAATTACCCTAACTAAAAAAGGGTATGTTGATGCTTTCATTATTTCATTTATTGACGGTACAAAAGTACCTATTAGTGAGGCTTTAAAGAAGGAAAAAGAAAATAAATAAACGGTTTTAGCAATTTATGCTCTTCTACTAATCCAGTATGAGAACTATTCTATTTTAGTTTATTTTAGTTACCCATTTAATATTGCTGATGATAATTAATGGTGTATTTGGTGTAGCATTTGTACCTTTAATACCAAACACAATATCAATATCTTGCATATATCTATTGGTGAAACTTGCTAATGGAATTGTTATTTCTTTAAAAGAATTGGTGTCTAAAGTAGACGCAACTATATTAATAGGGTCGCTTTGAAGAAAAGTGCTACAATTTATACCTCCGGAATTCAAATGATTACCGTGAATAAAAACTCCAAATGAACTAATGGTTGATTGAGGATGTAATTTAGCATTAAATATTAAATATCCATTTTTAAAATCAAAAGCATTCCGTTTGTTTAACAATTGTAAAATTAATTCATAATTACCGCTTGCATCACTATTCACTAACAAATACGTGTCTCCAGTAATAACGGTATCAGCAGCTGTTATGGTAGTATCTGCAGGAATTATCGTTGTATCAGGAGGTACAGGAATATTATCGATTATGGTATCAGCAGGAGTAATAATGGTGTCTGCGGGAGTTATTGTTGAATCTGCGTTTGAGAAAATTGTAGAAATACCTGTAAAACAACTTTTCACAACAAATGTACCTGTTAGTTCATCACCCCAAAAACCAGGCTTCCCACCACTCCAAATAGTAAAGGAAGAGTCTAAATATTTACATGAGCCATCATCTTCTTCAGCTAGAACATTGTAATTTAAAGAATTAGGGTCTGTACAGCCTTTTCTAACATCTTTTTTACAAGATTGAACAACAAAGAATGAAAATATCGAAAAAACGATCGTTAATTTATATGCTGTTTTCATTTGTATTTTACACTAAACGGTTAAAAATTATTTTTACTGGTAACCAAATTTACATTATTTTTTTTGAAAGCATAACTTATTTACAGGCTTTTACTTTTTTCTGGTGTGCTTGTTTTGCTTCTAAAGTAGATTGATTGCCTTCGAACAAGATTTTACATTCGCCAGTTTTCATTGCAGTTAATTCTTCCAAAGCTTTATCAGATTCTGCTTCATCTTCCGATTCCATCACTATTTTTTCCAATTTCTTTTGTTTTTTTACACAATCGCAAAACGACATACCACCTTCTTCAACTTTTGGTTGAGTATTGTTTGCTTTCATGGCTTCTTGCAAAGTCATTTCTTTGGTGTCAACCACTTCTTCCTGATAAACACCTGTTGAACTAGTATCGGCGGCAGTAAATTCTGCGTTTGGGTCTTCAACTATAACTACTGTTGAGTCTATTAATTCAGCATCAGAGCTACTATCTGAAACACAAGAAAATGCAGTACATGCAATTAATGTAAGGAAAGTTAGGTTTTTTATCATCATTTATTTTTTTATTAAAAGTAGTAAAAAATATTATACTAACGTGTAATTTTTGTACTCACCAATTCTTTTTCCTGTAGTTTTTTCTATAAAATGAGTAAACTTTAATTTTAACGGAAGCTTAATTTGAGTGGGGTCAAACGAAAATTTCCAGTTCATTTTTTCCACTCTGTTTTTCATTACTTTGGGATGATTTCCGCTAAACTTAGTAAGCAAATCTACCCTTGAATAATCAAACTCATCAACTTCGGCAACGTGTTCTTTCATCCAATTATCGTCGTGCCACATTTTATTAAAACTTTGTTGTTTGGCTTGTTGAAATTTAGGATGTTTAACCCAACCGTAATGATATATAGTAGCGTTTATGTGTTTTACAGCTAGCTTTTCGTTGTTTTTTCTAAACCCTTGGGCATCTTTATAAGAACGGATTTTTTTATTGTTTTTAATGATTCGAATTTCTTTACGGTACCATTTTCTGGAAACACCTACGTAATCGTACGAACCATAAAAGTGATTGTAATTGAAAAGTAAACCATCAATTGTTGTGTTGTTCAATTCATTTTTCATGGCATCAACAATGGTTTGATGATCTTGTTCATGAACTACTTCATCGCTTTGTATGTAAAAACACCAATCAAAATTACTTGAAATTGCATCGAATGCCTTGTTGGTTTCATCTGCCAGCACTTTTCCTCCTTCACGCAAACTATCGTCCCAAACGGTTTCAATAATTTTAATTTTAGGCGAATTAATGGATTGAATTAACTGAAGTGTTTCGTCATCAGAGTTTCCAACAGCAACTACAAATTCATCACAAATAGGTAAAATAGAAGTAATGGATTCAATTACTGGGTAATCAAATTTGATGGCATTTCTGATGATGGTAAATCCACAAACTTTCATTGGAGATTATAAGGTTAGGAGTTTATGTGGTTATAAGATTGTTTATGTGGTTAAAAGGTTAGGAGTTTAGGAGGTTGTTTAAATTTTCAAATTGATACATTTTCAAATTTTCACATTAAATCAATTCCCGTAAAATTAAAAGGAGAAATCAATCGTAATTCTTTTTTAACTTCTTCGCTTACATTTAGCGTTTCAATAAAATTAGCGATAGATGTAGCTGTAATTTTTTCGTTGGTTCGAGTCAATTCTTTCAATGCTTCGTAGGGTTTTTGATAACCTTCTCTTCTCAACACGGTTTGAATGGCTTCGGCAGCAACAGCCCAATTGTCTTCCAAATCGGCATGAATTTTTGCTTCGTTAATAATTAATTTATTTAATCCTTTTAGTAAGGAAGCCAAAGCCAAAACGGTATGACCAATCGGAACACCAATGTTTCGTAAAACAGTAGAATCGGTTAAATCGCGTTGCAAACGAGAGATAGGCAACTTAGCCGACAAGTGTTCGAAAATAGCATTTGCCAAGCCTAAATTTCCTTCGGAGTTTTCAAAATCGATAGGATTAACCTTGTGTGGCATTGCCGAAGAACCAATTTCTCCTTCTTTTATTTTTTGTTTAAAATAGTCCATCGAAACGTACGTCCAAACGTCGCGGTCTAAATCTATTAAAATGGTATTGATACGTTTTAGCCCGTCGAAAAGTGCAGCTAAATTATCGTAATGCTCAATTTGTGTGGTGGTTTGCGAACGACTCAATCCCAATTGGTTGTTTACAAAATTATTGGAAAATTCTACCCAATTGTATTTAGGGTAAGCCACATGGTGGGCATTTAAGTTGCCTGTTGCACCACCAAATTTTGCCGAAAACGGAACTGCTTTTACTTGCTCCAATTGTTTTTCGATACGCTCCACAAACACATAAAACTCTTTGCCCAATTTGGTTGGAGAAGCAGGTTGTCCGTGTGTTTTTGCTAACATGGGTATGTTTGCCCATGCTGCCGACATTTCTTTTAATTTAACTAAACAATCGTTTAACAAAGGGTAATAAACAGCCACTAAAGCTTCTTTAATAGAAAGCGGAACAGCGGTATTGTTAATGTCTTGCGAGGTTAAACCAAAGTGAACAAATTCTTTGTAAGCGGAGTTGATGCCCAACAAATCGAATTTCTTTTTGATAAAATATTCAACAGCTTTTACATCATGGTTGGTTACTTTTTCTTCGTCTTTTACCGACAACATATCAGTTTCCGATAAGTTTTGGTAAATATTGCGAAGAGCAGGGTAAAGGCTTTTATCAAAACCTTGTAGCTGAGGCAAAGGCAATTCGCACAAGGCAATAAAATATTCAATTTCTACACGAATACGGTATTGTATTAGTGCAGCTTCCGAAAAATAGGAAGCTAAACTTTCTGTGGTTTTTCTATACCTTCCGTCGATGGGCGAAATTGCTGTTAATGCCGAAAAATTCATTTGTTATCCTTTTTTTGTAAGGATACAAAAGTATTATTTTATATCGAATTTTTTTGTCATTTCGAGCGGAGTGCAACGTAGTCTAGAAATCTTTTTTGCTTGGAGGCATAGTTAAAATACAATTGTAGTGAAATAACTCACAAGCGGACGCCTGCCTTTACTTTTTCAATAATACTAACTAGCTCAGGTTCCATAATATCTTCACCATTTTCATAGAACAAGTAAATTTTAATTTGCACAGTATTGAAGATTTCTTCAAGAGCCTCTGTTGGAACTTCTATATTGAATCTTAAAACATTAACTGTCTCATTAGGGAAGATTGAGGAATTAGTTTCAGCTGAAATTTTGACTCGATTAGAATCTAATACAGTGTAATCAATATATGATTTATCTCTAGGCCATGAAATATTCAAACGGTTATCAAAACCTTCGAATATTACGTTCACCTTATAGTTCTTCTCACTAATATCTCCAGAATTATATATTAGAACTGAACATAAAAATTTGAATTTATCTTTGCTATTATTTGTTACTTGAGCAATAGACCATTGATCGATTACAAGTTTAGATTTAATTTTACGTCCATATAGTTGACGAATTTCGTATTCTTCCATCATCACAGATTCAAAATTGAATCTCTTATAAAATCTTTTGTCCTGAGATTGGTGAGGGGCATCAATACTTCTTGGAATTTTAACAATATAAATTGTTTTAGATAAATCATTTTCTTTACGAATTGGGTGAATAACGATTCCGTCAATTCTTCGGTTAATGGTTGTATTAATTATTTGCTCTAACCATTCTTTATTAAATTCGGCACCATCTATAAATGAAAAAGACTTGGCAACATGATTATCTTCATTAAGTCCATAAATAATTATACCGCCATCCGAATTTGCGAATGATGCAATATCTTTTGATAATTCTTTTTTCTTTAAAGGTTGCTTGCTCAATGCATCACCTGCTTTAAAATCTAAGTGAATTGATTCTTCAATCTGATTGTGAATCAAAGACTGCACGTCAGAGAAACTATATTCTTCCTTTTCGAAAAAGCTCTTCATTCAATTGTTTATAATAGTTATGTTAGGACATCATTTTAATCCCCGATAAACGAAGTTAGTGTTTTTTACCATACCATAATATAAAGTAGTCTGTGAAAATCTGTGCAATCTGTGGCATAAAAACTATCAACTTTCGTATTTTTGAGGTAAACAAAAAAAATATGGCAAATTTTTTCAAGGAGTTTGGTACAGGAATTTCGGCTTATGGCAAAGCGGTAGAAATAATATTTTCTAAAGGCTTGTGGTGGTTTTTTCTATTTCCAATAATAATAAACATTTTGTTGTTTTTTGGTGGTTTTGCAGCCATTAATTATTTAACCGATTTTGTTAAAGAGTGGGTGTTTGGCATAATAAACAACGAAAACGCTACTTACTTTGGAGTAGCTTATGTGCAAGGTTTTTTGTCTGGTTTTATTTGGCTGGTATTTAAAATTTTATTCTTTTTTATTTTTGCCTACATCGGTGGTTTTGTGGTCATTATTCTACTATCGCCTGTATTTTCTGTTTTATCCGAAAAAACGGAAGCCGTTTTAACAGGCAAAAAGTACCCTTTTGATGGCGACCAAATGATGAGAGATATTGTGCGTGGTGTTTTAATAGCAACCCGAAATTTATTTATTGAAATAGGTTATATCATCGTGTTATTTTTGTTGAGTTTTATTCCAATTGTTGGGCAATTGGGAGCTATCTTTTTGTTTTTTGTATCGGCTTATTTTTACGGCTTTTCGTTTATGGATTATACCATCGAACGTCAGAAATATAGTGTTTCACAAAGTGTGCAGTTTATTCGCCAACACAAAGGAATTGCTGTTGCTAATGGGGTATTGTTTTCGTTATTTATGCTTATACCATTTTGTGGGGTAACATTGGCAGGTTTCATTTCTATTGTAGCTGTTGTTGCAGCGACCATTTCTACACACAAAGTATTGATTGAGGAGAAGAATTAGATTGTTTTCTGTTTCAATTGTATCTAGTTTTTGACACGAATTTCACACCACGAAGTAGCATCAATACCTTGTTAATTAAAATAAACAACATATTGATAAATTTATTTAAACAAATATGTAGTTGTGGGTTTATTTTCACGAATTATAAACTGCCTTTGGCAGTATTTTGATAAAACATCATCGTCTTAGTAATTTTTTAATTAGTGAAATTCGTGTCAAAGTAAGTAGGCGAATACATGTAGTCATGTTGCTGAAAATAGAGTTAAAATAGTAACTTTGCGACTATAAAATTTTAAAAAAATTGAAAGTTAAAATATCTATCGTTTCGTATTCCAACACGCTACCTTTTTTGTACGGTTTAAAAAATTCTGAACTCATTAATGATATTGATTTGAGTTTGGACATTCCATCTAAATGTGCTGAAAAATTATTAACCAATCAGGTAGATATTGGTTTGGTGCCTGTAGCTATTTTACCACAATTACCAGAATACTATATTGTAACTGATTATTGTATTGGAGCCAACAAAAAAGTAAATTCAGTTATTTTGGTTAGCGATGTTCCACTAGAAGAAATAGATACTATTTTACTCGATTACCAATCAAAATCATCTATAAATTTGGTACAAGTGTTAGCAAAAGAATATTGGAAAATTTCGCCAAAATTTACACATGCTTCTGTTGGTTTCGAAAACAACATTAATGGAAAAACTGCTGCAGTAATCATAGGCGATCGAACATTTAATTTAGCAAAACCATACGGTTATATTTATGATTTAGCTGAAGAATGGTATAAATTTACAGGACTTCCGTTTGCATTTGCTTGTTGGGTTGCCAACAAACCCATGCCTCATGAATTTGTCGAAAAATTGAATCAGGCATTGGCATTTGGCGTGAATCATATTCAGAAATCTATCGAGCTATCGAACAATAATGGCATTACTTTTGACCAATTGCAAAATTATTTAACCAACGACATCAGCTATGAGTTAACCGATGATAAACGGAAATCAATCCAACTATTTTTAGATTATTTAGCAGAAAATGTTAATATTTAATAGGTTGAAAGGTAAATTATAATTTTTAATTCTCATCATATTCACTATTTTTGTTTGTCCATAAAAAAATACACATGAAATTTCTCCATCCTATTCTAATTCTCTTTTTTGTTTTAAGCTCAACAGTAATGGTAGCACAAGAAACAGAAGACAAGTCTCCTAAAAAAACCAACAAAGTAGTTTATAAACTTAAAATGAATGAAGCCCGTCATCAATACCTGAATGGAAACATTAGAGGTGGGTTAAACATTTATCGTGAAATGTTGAAGGAATTTACTAATGATGCTGTAGTTAATTATCGAATAGGAGAGTGTTATTTGGACTTGAAAGAATGGCAATTAGCTGTTGAGTATATCCAAAATGCCAAGAATATAAATGAAAAAGTAGCACCAGAATTAAATTATAAATTGGGAGAAGCACTACACCGAAATAATCAATTGGATAAATCTGAGGTAGCTCTTACAGCTTATAAAACAACATTAAAAAAGAAAAATCCGTTGTACAATGTTGATAAATTGCTTGCAGAAGTTAGTTATGCGAAGAAATTAATGTTGGCTCCCGTAAAAGTGGAAATTCTTAATTTAGGTAAAAACGTCAATTCAAGAGGTGGAGATTATGCTCCTTCGCTAACTGCCGATGGACAAACCATGATTTTTACTTCTCGAAGAGCTGATACTAAAGGTGGGGAAGTTGATAAAGCTGGAGATTACAAGTATTTCGAAGACATTTACATCACTAAATGGGATACCAATTTTAAGGAATGGACTAAAGCACTTCCTGTTGAAGGTAAATTAAATACCGAAGGGCATGATGCAAGTTTGAGTATTTCGCCGGATGGAAATCAAATTTACATTTACAGAAACGATGGAAGTGTTTATATTGGAGACATTTTTGTTTCGAAGAAAAGAAGATCAGGCGTTTGGGGAGAACCAACGGCATTAGATAAACAAATTAACTCTTCTTATTTTGAAAGTTCAGCTTCACTTTCTGCTGATGGAAATAAATTGTATTTTGTAAGCGAACGACAAGGAAAAAAATATGGAGCTATTGGGAAAGGTGATATTTATGTGGTAGATAAAATATCAAAATCAACATGGGGCGAGCCACGAAATTTAGGTTCGGTTATCAATACTGCTGATGACGAGATTTCGGTTTTTATTCACCCCGATGGAAAAACTTTATTTTTTAGTTCTAAAGGTCACCTTTCTATGGGTGGTTATGATATTTTTTCGTCAAGATTACAATTAGATGGAACTTGGTCAACGCCTGAAAATTTGGGTTATCCTATCAATACCATTGATGATGATGTTCATTTTGTATTGAATATGGATGGTAAAATTGCGTACTACTCAACAATTAGAGAAGATGGTTTAGGAGAACGAGATATTTACAAAATCGACTTAAAAAACTACGACTTATTAAAAGGTACACAAAAAAATCTTTCGATTGTTAAAGGAAATATCGAAGCCAAATTGGATGGCGAAAAAGTAGCAGCCGATATAGAATTTAAAGATGCAAAAGGTGAAATAATTGCAAAAACAAATACAGAAGAAACAGGTGACTTTTTAGTTACTCTTCCAGGAAACATGAAATACACCATATTGGTGATTGCTACTGGATATAAATCTCAAACCATTGAATTTGAATTGCCGATAGGAGAAGATAAAACCTTTATTTTGGTTAAAAATATTGTTTTAGAAATGGAGTAATTTTGCTTAAATAGTTTTAACAAACTCTATTTTTAACCCATCCATTTTCTCTAACTCATTAACCACAAAACCAGCTTCAGTTTGTCTAACACTGAATTCAATTAAACAACTGTTTTCAAAAATCTGTTTAGAAACAGTTAATTCGTGTTTTTTTATAAAATTCATTATTTCACTCATTACTGTGTAATCGAAAGAAATTTGGTAAAAATTATTAACCCTTTGTTCTATTATTTTGGCATTATTTAGTGCGTCAGCAGCAGCTTCTTTATAAGCAGTAACTAATCCACCAACACCCAGCTTAGTTCCTCCAAAATAGCGAACCACTACAATTCCAACATTGGTAATGTTTTTTGATAAAATTTGTCCATAAATAGGTTTTCCAGCCGAATTGTTAGGCTCTCCATCGTCGCTGTAACGGTATTCGTTTTCGGTTAAGCCCAGTTTAAAAGCATAGCAATGATGTCGTGCATCGTGATAGTCTTTTTTTAGTTGGGTAAGATGTGTTTTAAATTCTTCTTCGCTAAAAATAGGGTAGGCAAATGCCAGAAATTTACTACCTTTCTCTTTGTAAATCCCTTGAGAATCGGAGGATATGGTTAGGTAGGTATCCAAATTTCATTATCAATTATTCACTATCCATTTTAGATGGTCAACGTCAATCATTTCCTCAGATATTAAATTTTCTTTAAGATTTGGTGCTTTTAGTCCAGTTATAAAATTCTTATTTCCAATAAAAACTCTTGCTTCGTCCCATAAATTTTGATCGATAAACGATTGTAATAAGGTTGCTCCGCCTTCCACAATTACCGATTGAATGTTTCTTTTGTATAATTCACTTAAGACCTCTTCAATCAATTTTTTTTCATTTTTAACTTTTACAAAAACTAAGTTTTTTTCTTCAGTTTCCTTAGTTAATGAAAAAACCAAAGTTGGTACACTTTTATCAAAAACATGTAACGATTGAGGGAGTCTATCGTGCAAATCAATCACTATTCTAGTAGGATTTTCACCCTTCCATTCTCTTACATTTAATTGTGGATTATCGTTCAATGCTGTATTTGTTCCAACCATTATGGCAGCCTCTTCGCTTCTCCATTTATGAACCAGTTTTTTACTCAAAGGAGAGGTAATCCAGTTGTCAACGTCATTGCGAACGGAGTGCAACGAAGAGAAGCAATCTGTTTGTTGTTTGGGCAGATTGCTTTGCTTCGTTTCTCGCAACTCCTCGCAATGACGAACAACATCAATAAAACCATCTTTCGTTTCAGCCCATTTTAGTATTACAAATGGTCGTTTTTTGTTGTGAAAAGTAAAAAAACGTTTATTCAACTCTAGTGACTCTTTTTCTAAAACACCTACAATGACTTCAATTCCTACATTTTTTAGTTTCTCGATGCCTTTTCCGGCAACTTCCGAAAAGGAATCAATACATCCTATTACCACTCTTGGAATGTTATGTTCAACAATTAAATTGGCACAAGGAGGTGTTTTTCCGAAATGAGCACATGGCTCTAAGTTTACATAAAGGGTACTTTTTTGCAGTAAAAATTTATTTTTAACGGAATGGATGGCGTTGACTTCGGCATGAGCCTTACCATATTCCTGATGATAACCTTCGCCAATAATTTTATTATCGTGAACAATTACACAGCCTACCATTGGGTTTGGGGCTACATTTCCAAAACCATTTTTTGCCAATTCAAGGCATCGTAACATGTATTTTTCTTCAAAATTCATTGTGTTCAAATGTACTCCTTTTATAAAAAAGGACTAACTTCATCGCTCGAATTAAATAAAAACTTATGGCTAAAAAATCTTCAAAATCAGTTCCGAAATCGATATTGACAACAAAATCGCTGAAATTTTTAGAAAATTACATCAACAATCCTGCTCCAACTGGTTTCGAGTCGGGTGGGCAAAAAATGTGGTTAGATTACATCAAACCTTATGTGGATGAATATTTTGTTGATACGTATGGCTCTGTTGCTGCGGTTATCAATCCTAAAGAAAAATTTAGAGTTATCATTGAAGCACACGCAGATGAAATTTCATGGTTTGTGCATTACATCAACGAAAAGGGTTTTATCTATTTGAGAAGAAATGGTGGTTCAGATCATCAAATTGCTCCTTCGAAAAGAGTGAACATCCATACTGATAAAGGTATTGTAAAAGCAGTCTTTGGCTGGCCAGCAATTCATACCAGAACCGCAGGGAAAGAGGAAGCTCCGCAATTGAACAACATATTTTTAGATTGCGGTTGCAATACCAAAGAAGAAGTGGAAGCTTTGGGAATTACAGTAGGTTGTGTAATTACTTACGAGGACGAATTTATGGTGTTAAACGATAAATATTTTGTAGGTCGTGCATTAGATAACCGTATTGGTGGTTTTATGATTGCTGAGGTGGCTCGTTTGTTAAAAGAAAATAAAGTAAAACTGCCTTTTGGTTTATACATTACTAACTCGGTACAAGAAGAAGTAGGTTTACGTGGTGCTGAAATGATGGTACAAAACATTAAGCCAAATGTGGCTATTGTAACCGATGTTTGCCACGATACACAAACACCAATGATTAACAAAATTGAAAATGGCGATAATCATGCAGGAAAAGGTCCGGTTCTAACTGTAGGACCGGCAGTACAAAATAATTTATTGAAATTGATTAAAGAAGCTGCAACTAAAAACAAAATTCCATATCAGTTAGCGGCAGCGAGCCGTGCAACAGGGACAGATACTGATGCATTTGCGTATGCAACAGGTGGAGTGGCTTCTGCGTTAATTTCCTTACCCTTGCGTTATATGCACACTACTGTAGAAATGGTACACAAAGATGATGTAGAAAATGTAATTAAGTTGATTTATGAATCTTTACAAAAAGTTAAAAACAACCACGATTTTAGGTATTTGAAATAAAGAAATACTTAAAGTTTAGAGTTATGGATAATATCGGCTAAATTACTTTCAAAGTAGAATGA
>CAYJMI010000014.1:0-21884 GCA_964371285.1 uncultured Vicingus sp.
TCTCCACTTGCATCGCATCCTGTTGTATTTACTGTTATGCCTGTTATGGAACAGGGTAAAGAACAATTGGGGCCAGGGGCTAATGTAACATTTTGAACAATATTACCACAAGTTGCATCTGTTATAGTTACGCTATAATTACCTGCACATTGATTAGAAATTGCAGGAGTGGTTTGTCCTCCAGGAGTCCAAGAATATGAATAAATTCCACTGCCACCAGTTGTTGATAAAGAAATAGATCCATCACAATCACCTAAACAAGTTTCTGTAACCGTATCAGTAGTAGTTATAACTGGTCCAAATAGCTGAACAAATTCAGTATGAATACTATTGCAGACTCCAGCTATTGTTGCTGAAATAACATAAGTTCCAGGAGCTGTATAATTATGTGCTGGAGGGTTGGTTCCAACAAAATTAGGACTACCATCACCAAAATTCCATGTAGGAGTCCCTCCAAAGGAATTATCAGTTATTGTAACATTCATACTTGCTCCACAAATTACTGATGGACTTACCGTAAAATCTACATTAGGTGCTATTTCTGCAGTCATACCTGGTAAAAATTGAAAATCCATAGTACCAGTTCCACCTCCAGTATAATAATCGATAACTAATCCATAAGTATTTCCAGCAACTAAATTAACTGGTGCATTGTATTCTCCTCCTGCTGGATTAGTCATACCAGCTGGAGCACCAGTTCCACCATCGTAGTTGTAATTACATGACATAGAAGGGTCGGCTGCTGAATTTGAGGGTAAACTTGGACAACCACCTAATGCAGTCATATCGTATAAAGCCCAATCTAATTCAACACCTCCAGCACCAGCACCTGTTGGAACAACTTCAAATTCAAGTGTACCTGTCTGAGTTGCTGTAAATGTAAACCACACATCGCTATTCATTGCAGCTCCAAAACAATCTGGCCAATCACCAGAAGGAGTAATAGTAGTCATATCAACAGTGAAATTGGATAATTTATCGCATAAAGGTATTGCTCCTCCACATGAATTACCACCACTCGGATCAGGAGCCGTAGAACTTATGCAAAATTGAAAACCTCCTTCTGTACCCTGATTAGACATTATCCCTATCCATACTTGAGTTCCGACTGGCATTCCTATGTTAGTTGTTAATACACCTGTTCCAGTTGCTGTATTACAAGTTTGTAAAGTTCCTGAACATCCAACTGTGTAAATTACAATTTCGGGGTTTGACATTCCCATTGAGGTTATATCAAAAACATTAACCGCCCCATTGGTAACATAGGTGTACCAAACTTCGTTATTAACATCTGGGCTTGGATTACAAGTGCCATAGAAGGTATTTGCTGAAGTTGCATTTATGGTTGTTCCATTAACACATGCATTTCCACTTGCATCTAAATTTACAGTTGTAGCCGTAGCACAGTTATCGGATTGAGCATAAAAACCATTAATAAACGAAAAAGCGATAAGAATCCAAATTATTTTTTGTTTCATGATTATTTACGATAATTTATGACGATTTAATTTTTTCAAGTAACTATTAGTCGTAAAAATAACGATAAAGGTTGCCTAATGATTTATAAATTTAATACAATTATGCGTTAATATTGTAATCTTATTTTTTCCAAACAAATTAATATCTTTGTTTTAATAGTAGTTGTTTATCATTTAATTAACTTAAAAAAAGAAATTTAAGATTTTAGTGTATATTTGGAAAAGGATTACTACATCGCATTTTTTAACTAATTAAAAACATACAAAAATGGAAATAACAGACGACAAAAACTTCTTTATTTTTTATAAACCAAAAGACATTGTAAGTGGAGATTTTTATTATGCTTTGGCTCACCAACCTAAATCTAGTAAAAACGAATTGTTTTACATTTGCACAGCTGATTGTACGGGTCATGGTGTTCCTGGTGCTTTAATGAGTATGTTGGGAATTTCAAATTTAAACGAATCCATTATTGAAAAAAATATACATGAACCACATGAAATTTTAAACAATGTTCGAAACGGTATTATCGAGTCGCTAGATTCGGAAGATAAAAACGAAGAGAACAAAGATGGAATGGATTGTGTGTTGTGTGCTTTCGATTTTAAAAATTCTACTTTAGAGTTTGCTGCAGCTAATAATCCCTTATGGATTTTTAGAGATGGTGAAATGTTGGAATTTAAAGCCGATAAAATGCCTGTTGGAAAATACCATAGTGAACTTGCTTCATTTACCCAACAAAAAGTACAATTGCAAAAAGGCGATATTGTGTACTCTTTTACTGATGGTTTTGCTGACCAATTTGGAGGAGAAAAAGGTAAAAAATTTAAATACAAACCTTTTCAGGAAATCTTGATAAAAAATGCTAACCAATCGATGGAAGCACAAAAAAAAGTATTAGAAACTGTTTTTGAAAATTGGAAAGGAGAATTAGAACAAGTAGATGATGTGTTGGTAGTTGGAGTTAAAATTTAATTCATTGAAAATTGCCCTGTATATACCGTTTATCTGTTTGCTTCTTTTTCAGTTTACAGGTAAAGGACAGGATTTAGAGGATTTAACCAAACAACTTAAAACAGTAAAATCTGACACCACAAAACTACGTATCTTAGTTGAACTCAGTGATGCTTGTGAGTTAAATGAAATTGATAAATACACCAATTTGGCTATTCTTTTGGCCGATAAACTTCTTTTGGAGAAGAAATACAACAAAAAAACTATACTTATTCAAAAAGCAACAGCAATTAATAATCTTGCTTTTTTAAATCATACGCTATCAAAATCAGATAGAGCTGTTGTAGAATACCAAAAAAGCCTTGAAATTTTTGAAGAAGTAGATGACACCAATGGTATTATTATGACATGCAACAACATTGCTATGCTCGAAAAAGACCTTGGACATATTGATATAACCATTAAATTTTTAGATAGAGCGTTGGATTTGTCGTTAAAATCTAACAATGATGAAATGTTGCAAATGACTCATACCAACTATTCGTCAATTTATGTTCGAATGGGTTTAATTAATAAAGCACTCGAACATGCTTATAATGGTTTAAAAATACAAGAAAAAATAGGAAATGATTATGGTAAAGGGTATGCATTAAACAACATTGCTTCACTTTTTTTTATGCAAAAAGATTTAAAAAAAGCAGAAGAATTTTTTTTGAAATCGCTAGAAGTTAGAACAAAAATAAAAGATGAGGTTGGTATAAGTACTATATACAACAACTTGGCTAAGGTTTATGAGGAACAGAACTTAAACGACAAAGCCCTTGACTATTATTTAAAATGTTTAGAAAAACGGAATTTAATCAAAAATAAAGATGGCGTAGCTCAATCATACAGCAATTTAGGTAGTTTTTATCTTAAACTTGGTAATCCTCAAAAAACCAATGAGTATTATCAAAAAGCCATTGAAATTAGAGAACAAATTTATGATAAAGAAGGATTAGCAAATTCTTACCAAAAGATGGCTGAATTTTTATTGCTTCAAAATAAAATGAAGGATGCTGAAAAATTTGGGTTTAAGTCATTAAAACTTTCTCAAGAACTCGGTTTTAATGGAAATATAGAATCTAGTGCTAAAGTTTTAAGTAATATTTATGAGAAACTAGGTAATTATAAGAGTGCTTTTGAGATGCACAAACTTTATGTTCAAATGCGTGACAGCTTGTTTAATGCAGAAACACAAAAATCTATTTTAACTAAGCAAATAAACTACGAATACGATAAAAAGAAATTAACAGATAGTTTACAATTTGCTAAAGAACAAGAAGTGAAAGATTTAGCATTAGCCAAACAAGAAGCTCAATTAAAACAAGAAAGAACACAACGTTTTGCATTATATGGTGGGCTTGTTTTAATAATTATTTTTGCTGGTGTTGTTTATAATCGCTTTAGAATTATTCGTAAACAAAACCATATTATTGAAGTACAAAAACAAGAAGTAGAGAAACAAAAAGAATTAGTAGAGGAAAAACATAAAGAAATATTAGATAGTATTCGTTATGCGAAAAGAATACAAGATGCTATACTTACTTCACAAACTTATATCGAAAGGAACTTAAAACGATTGATAAAAAACTAATTGCAAAATACTTGAAAGATTTTAAAATTCATATTCTCCTTTTTGTACTATTAATAAGCAGTTCATCTGTTTTTGCTCAACAAAATATTGATTCGTGTTGGAATGTTTTTAATGATGTTTCTCAAGACGATACCACTAGATTAAAAGCAATTGATAGGGTTGGTTTTAGTCTTCAGCGTGTTAATCCAGATTCAGCCATGAAAATTGCTAAAATTCAATTGCAATTCGCAAAAAAAACAAATCAAAAAAAATATCAAGGATGGGCTTATAATAGTTTAGGGAATTCTTATTACAATAAGGATAATTATACCGAAGCATTGAACTATTATTTAAAAAGCTTAATAATTTGTGAAGAGCTTAATGATAAAAATGGAATGGGTTATACTTTAAATAATATTGGGTTGTTGTATAGTGGTCAATCCAATCAAGAAAAAGGGCTTGAATATTTTTTTAAAGCTTTAAAAATTAGAGAAGAAATTGGAGATAAACGGGGAATTGCAGCTTGTTATAAAAATATAGGAAGCTCTTATAGTAGTTTAGCTAATTTTTCAAAAGCATTAGAGTATTACAATTTGGCTATAAAATTTTCAGAAGAAGTTGGAGACAAATCAATTGTGGCCTCTTGTTACAACAATATTGGCAACGTTTATTTAAAGCAAAATCAATATGAAAAGGCTATTGGGTTTTTTCTCAAACCCATACAAAATAATGAACTAAATATTGATAAAAGAACAAAAACCACTTGCTACATAAATCTAAGTATTTGCTACAATCAACTTGGCAACTACAATAAAGCATTGTACTATTCAGAAAAGGCACTTGCATTGAGTAAAGAAATTGACAGTATGGATAAGATGCGTTTTGCCTACCAGAGCTTAGCTGAAATATACGCAAAAACCAATGACTACAAAAAAGCTTACACCAATTATGTATTGTTTAAACAATTAACTGATAGTATTTTTAATTTAGAAAGTAGCAAACAGTTTAGTGATTTAAAAACCAACTTTGAGGTAGAGAAAAAAGCAGCAGAATTAAAGTTAAAAGCTGATGCTGAACAAGAGAAACTAAAAGCAATAGCTTTAGAAGAAAAAAAGCAACAGCAAATAATCATTTATGGAATAACCATTGTTTTATTAATTGTAGTTATCTTTTCTTTCTTTCTCTACAAAAGATTTAAAATTACAAACAAACAAAACATAATTATTGAACAAAAAAGTAAAGAAACCGAAGAGCAGAAAAAATTAGTTGAAGAAAAGCACGAAGAAATAATAGCAAGTATAAGATACGCTAAAAGAATACAAGATGCTATACTTACTCCACAAACTTATATTGAAAGAAATATAAAGCGATTAAAAAAGTCATAAATTGGCATTTACAAAAACTAATCATTTAATTTAATGAATAAAAAAATAATTATACTCTTTCTATCACTTTCTGCTTTAAGAGCTTCTGCTACCAATGGCAACGATGTAATTGGTTCTAGGGCTACAGCTTTGGGTGGTTTTTCAACCACGTTAAGCGATTTGTGGTCAACTAACAACAACCAAGCTGGATTGGGTTTTGTGAATGAATTATCGGCAGGTATATATTTCGAAAACAGGTTTTTGTTAAAAGAAACCAGCTATAAAGCAGGAGCTTTTGTGCTGCCTTTAAAAGCAGGAACTTTTGGCTTAAGCATTACTTCATTTGGTTATTCGGCTTATAGCGAAAACAAAGCAGGCTTGTCGTATGGAATAAAATTGGCTGAAAAAGTTGCTGTTGGTGTTCAGTTAAATTATTTAAACACTCGACTATCTGGCGATTACGGACAAGCCAGTATTTTTACTGCAGCATTGGGCGTAATTGCAAACTTATCTAAGGAGCTTTCCATAGGAGTTCATTTATATAATCCAAACCGAACAAAACTGGCTGATTACAACAACGAACGTGTACCAACTATTATGAAATTGGGGTTGGATTATAAATTTACCGACAAAGTATTTCTTGGAGTAGAAGCTGAAAAAGACATCAATTTTAATCCAGTGGTAAAAGTTGGAGTTGAATACCATGCAATTGATATCTTGTATTTAAGAGGTGGGATATCAACCAATCCAACCATGAGTTCGTTTGGTTTTGGATTAAAATTAAAAGACTTTAAACTTGATTTTTCTTCATCTTATCATCAAACTTTGGGTTTAACTCCAAGTATATCTTTAATTTACGTTAAAAGCAAATAGTGAATATATTATCACATATATATCACCATTTTGTCATCCTGAGCTTGTCAAAGGATAGTCGTAGGGTCTTATTTTTGTTGTGTTTATTTATTTCTATTAAAGGATTTTCCCAAACTCCTGAAGAAGAAAAAAACCAAATTATTGAACAGCGAATAGAATATTTAACCGATTCAGAAGAATCGAGCGAGGTGGATTATACCAATGTTTTCGAACAACTAAACTACTATTTCGACCATCCGATTAATTTAAACAGAGCAAGTTCAAGTGATTTAAGAGAACTTTCCTTGTTGTCCGACATTCAAATTAACAACCTTATTTCACACATTGAAAAAAATGGTAAATTAATGACGTTGGAAGAGCTACAAACCGTTCAAGGATTTAATTTGAATACCATTAAATTATTGCTGCCTTTTGTAAAAGTGAATACTGATGTGGATAGTCCTCAATTAACATTTAATGATTTATTAACCAAAGGTGAAAACCAACTTTTTATTCGTTTAGATAGAGTTTTAGAAGAAAAAGAGGGCTTTTCACCAACTACCGATTCGGCGTTGTTGGCTAGTCCTAATTCCAGATATTTAGGCGATAGAAATAGACTTTATACCCGTTATAAGTATAACTATGGTAATCACATCAGTTTTGGGTTTACTGCTGATAAAGATGCCGGTGAAGAGTTTTTTAAAGGAGCTCAACAACAGGGTTTCGATTTTTATTCGGCACATTTCTTTTTGCGTAACCAAGGAAAAATTAAACAATTGGCTATTGGCGATTATCAGGCACAATTTGGACAAGGGTTAACGTTTTGGTCGGGTTTGGCATTTGGTAAATCGGCTGATATTATGTTGGTAAAACGGAGTGCTGTAGGGTTAAAACCTTACACCTCGGTTGATGAAAATTTATTTATGCGTGGTGCTGGTGTTACCCTCAACTTTAACGAAATCGAGGTAACCTCATTTTATTCAAGAAATAGGATAGATGCCAACATTGATTTATCAGATACCACGTTGTTGGACGATGATGTTTCGGTAATTACCTCGTTTCAGCAAACTGGTTTTCATCGAACCAACAGCGAAATTGAAGACAAAGACGCCATTGTAAAACAAACCATGGGGGGGCATTTGGCTTATATAACACGAAAATTAAATATTGGGTTTACGGGAGTTTACGATGAAATTGATGTCAATTTTAATCCAAGTTTAAGCACGTACAGCCAATTTAGAAATTCGGACAGTAAACAAACCAATTTGGGTGTAGATTACAATTGGATTTTTAAAAACTTTAACTTTTTTGGTGAGTTTGCCAAAAGTGCAAATGGAGGAACTGCATTGGTTTCAGGAGCGTTAATAAATTTAGCCAACAATTTATCCATGTCGGTGTTGTATAGAGATTATGCTCGTGATTTTCATCCCATTGCCAGTGTAGGTATTGGTGAAAACTCCACCAACGAAAACGAAAAAGGATTGTATTTGGGTATAGTAGCATCACCTTCCAGCAAGTTTACCATTGCTGCCTATTACGACCAATTTAGGTTTCCTTGGTTAAAATATCAGGTAAATGCACCGAGCAACGGTTATCAATATTTAACACAACTTACTTATAAACCATCTAAAAAAATGGAAATGTATATTCGGGTAAGGGAACGAAGTAAATACGAAAATACCGATATTGATTTGGAAGATGGTATTGATTATATTGTTCCTCGAAAACAAACCAGTTACCGATACCATGTTTCATACAAAATTTCACCTGCATTTACACTCAAAAATAGGGTAGAGTTAATGAATGTAGATCATCAAGGTTCGCCTTTCGAAACGGGATACTTAGTTTATCAAGATGTTGTTTATCAAGCTTTAAACAGTCCGTTGCAGTTTTCGTTGAGGTACGGCATTTTTGAAACAGATTCGTACGAAAGTAGAATTTATGCTTATGAAAATGATGTGTTGTATGCATTTTCTATTCCGGCTTACTACAACCGAGGAACAAGAACCTATTTAACTGTTCGATACAAAATAAAACGTGGTATTGATGTTTGGTTGCGTTATGGTTTAACCTACTACGAAAACCTTGATGTAATTAGTTCTGGTTTAGAAGAAATTACAGGCAATACCAAAAGTGATGTAAAATTTCAGGTGCGATTTAAGTTTTAGGTTTTTTTCTTTGACCTATTGAGCAAAATTTTTCATTCCGATTTATCAGACAGAAAAATGTAGTCGAAACATCTTGTTTTTAATCCATCTGGAGTTTAGCGTAGCGTAACTTGTTCCATTTCATTAGTTCAATTCTACTGATTTAATTTTCTTTGTTACTGTGTCCGAGTTACACTCCGTTAAACTCGAACTAGCAACTGCATTTGCTACGTTATAATGCTATGCTTCTCTATAAAATTTTTACAATAATTATCCATTGAATAATTCTCAATATCTTTATGACAATTCTTACTAAAATCTAAATATTCTTGTTCTGACATATTCAAAAATCTAATGATGGCACTTAAAAAATCTTCTGGAGTGTTACAAATAATACCATTAATACCATTTCGCACAAATTTGCTGTTTTCACCAACATCACTTGCAATTACAGGAATACCACAGGATAGATATTGTTTTGCTTTAAATGCAGATTTTGCTTGATTAAAAGGGTGGTTTACCATTGGAGATATTCCTACATCAAATCCAGCAATCACAGGATATAGCCAATTATCATTTTTCCAATTTAAATCTGTCGGTATTTCTAATTCAATATTTGGTGAATTTTTAAAAAAATTAATAATTTCTAGAACATCTGAAGGATGTTTGACCCCAATTAAAATGAGTTTAAGAGGATGATTTATTTTTAAGAGTTGAGTGAAAAACAATTCGAATAAGCTTCTTTTATGTGAGTAAGGGTGATATAGGTTATCACCATTCCCTGTATCGCCAACCCATCCTATAGTAAACTTTTCATTTCTTTTTGTTTTTCTTATATAATGATGTGTTATTGGTGAGGTTTGTAAGTATACATTTTTGTTAAATAATGAACAATATTCATATAATGTTTTACTGCCAACAGAAACTGTTTCACATTTTTTAAGAAAAAAATGAAGAGCTTTAGTAGATTCTCTTAAATATTCGGCATCATCAATATCATATAAGGTATTGTTTTTTTGGACTAAGACTAAAAATTTCAAAACATTAGCATATACTCTGTTAGTGAAAACTTTTTGAATAACAATTATTGAATTTTTTTTACGAAATAATAAAGCTAAAAAGAAAATATGGATAAAATGTATTATGCCTTTAATAGAACGGTCAGGAAATACAAATTGGGAATCTATATTATAATGTTGTTTAAGATATAATAAAGGATAATATAATCGATACCTTGTGCTAGGCCCATTTAAATTAATAGAAGCAAACCAATAAATATGATTAATTTTATTTTTCATATTTATAAAGATTTTCTCCAATAAATTGCTTCTTTATCTATTTTGATAATGCAATCTTCGATACCCATAATTATTCGATAATCATCAACTGCTTTTTTACAAAAGGGAAACGCATTGTAATCATCAACAATAACATAACCTCCTTTGGTTACTTTTGGAAAAAGATGTTTAAGGCTTAGTATTGTTGATTCGTATAGATCTCCATCTAATCTTAATAATGAAATCTTATTCACTTCATTGTTGGGTAGAGTATCTTTAAACCAACCTTTATTAAAAATGACCCTTTCAGTGCTTATGTTGTATTCTTTGTAATTATTATAAACCTCTTCTAATGAGGCAGCCAAAAGGTTTATTTTATATAAATTGTTTCCTCTATCAATTGGATATTTTTCTGGATTGGGTTTAGGTAAACCTTGAAAGGAGTCGAAAGCCCATATGTATCTGTTATTTATTTCTCTTTCTTCAAGTAAAGCACTAATTAATATAATTACTCCACCTCTCCAAATTCCTGTTTCAACGAAATCACCTTCAATGTTGTCTTTTAGGATAGAGTTAACGCAAAATTCAACGTTATTTAATCGATTTAACCCTACCATTGTTTTTGCTTTTGCTGGCCAATCATATCCATTTAATCTTTTCTCCGTTTCAATTTTTTTTATTTTAAAAATTCCAAAGTTTCTTAATCTAAGCAATTTGTCCAATGGGGTTAATATTTTTGTTTTCCAAGTAAGGGGTAAAGCATTTAAATGATAAGTTTCTTCAGAATCAATATTGCCAAAGTCGATTAAACTCCTTTTTAATAGTTCAATATATTTTGACTCCATAATTATTTTAATTATAATCCAATGCAACGATTGGATAAGAAACTTATGTTACTTAACCAACCTAAACCTTTAGTCCAAATGTAGCATTTCAATATAACTTATTATGGGTTTTGTTTCCAAACTTTGTCGGAGGCTTTGAGGTATTCGGGTAAGGCAGCCGAACCGTACCAGTTAAACAATTCAGGAGTTAACAATTTTTCTTTTATAGCAGGGTCGGTTTCCAGTAATTCGTTAGCTTCTTCAAAAGTGGTAACATTTAAAATAAAAATACCTCGATAGGTTAAGTCGTTTTTACCAAGTGGTCCCGGCTACAATTAACTTGTTTAAGTCCACCAATCGTCTAATATTATCCATGTGCCCTGTAAACAAACTGTCGGTAATAACCTTGTCGGTTGTGGTATTGGTTCCTGTTTTTAGTATCACCAAAATGTATTTTTTCATGCCGTAGTCGTCGGCTCCTAGTGTTTTGGCTAATTTAGCATCGTAGTTGGGGTTGTTGTTTTGTGTCATAGCAGTAATTGTTGTTGTAAGTAACAAAAATGTAAACAATGTATTTTTCATAGGTTTAAAATTAGGGCTTGATACTTCGACAGGCTCAGTATGACATTAATTTATAATTTTTTTATTTTCTGTTAAACTCGCTCATGGTTCTACCCAAACCAATGGTGCCAAAACTTTTAATAGCTTCACCAGATTTGGAAAGCCTTTCAGCAAGTAAGGTTTGTTCTTCTGGTGCAAAGTTGCCCAAAACGTGGTTTATTTGTTTGCCTTGTACAAAATCGCTACCTACGCCAAAACGTAAACGTGCATAATTAGCGTTACCTAGTGTTTCAATAATGTTTTTTAAACCGTTGTGCCCACCATCGCTACCATTCCCTTTTAATCGAATAGTCCCAAAAGGTAAAGCAATATCATCGGTTATAACAAGCAAATTTTCTTGTGGTATTTTTTCTTGTTGAAGGTAGTAATTTACTGCTTTTCCACTCAAATTCATGTAAGTAGAAGGTTTAACTAAAATAAAGGTTCGTCCTTTAAATTTCAGGGTTGCAGTAGCCCCAAGTTTGTTTGGTTCAAAAAAAATATTGGATGCCTTAGCCAAGGCATCCAATATTATAAAACCTATATTATGTCGAGTATTTTCGTATTCAGAGCCAATGTTGCCCAATCCTACAATTAAATACTTCATTGCTTGAATTTTATTATTCAGCAGCAGCTTCAGTTGCAACAGCTTCAGTAGTAGCATCAGCAGCTTCTTCATCAGTTACAGAAGCAACAGCAGCTCTACTCATTTTAACAGCAACAACTACAGCGTTTGGAGAGTCTAACAAAGCTAAACCATTTACTTTAATTTCTCCAACCTTAATAGATTGACCAATTTTTAATTGAGTAATATCTACAGTAATAGCTTCAGGTAAAGATTCAGCTAACCCTTTAACTCTTAATTTTCTGGTTACTGTTCTTAATTTACCACCACTTATTACACCTTGAGATGTACCAGTTACTTTTATCGGCAACATTACAGTTACAGGTTTTCCAGCTACAATTTCTAAAAAATCTATGTGTAACACTTTGTCGGTTACAGGATGAAATTGAACTTCTTTAATGATAGATCTTACGGTAGTACCATCAATGTTCAAATCAACAAAATATACATTTGGTGAATGAATAATTTTTCCGAAAGGAATTTCATCTACCATAAAATGAATACTTTCTTTACCACCGTATAATACTGCTGGAATTTTGTCTTCTTTTCTAAGGGATTTAGCATCAGATGATCCTCTGTCAGTTCTTTTGTTTCCTTTTAATGCTATTGATTTCATGTTTATTTATATTACGTTATTATTTAGCAAATGAATGTGTTACTTATTGATTCGTGATTGAATACTTTTTTGATGATATCAGAAAATAAATCAGCCACCGAAAGTACTCTTATTTTATCACATTGTTGATGTAATGGAATGGTATCGGTAACAATTAGTTCTGTTAATTTTGAATTTTGAATTCTTTCGTAAGCTTTTCCCGATAAAATAGCGTGTGTTGCAATAGCTCTAACACTAGTTGCACCATTTTCCATCATAATATCGGCAGCTTTTGCTAATGTTCCAGCAGTATCAACCATATCATCAACAATAATTACATCTCGTCCTGTAACATCACCAATTAAAAACATCTCTTCAATTACATTAGCTTGTTTACGTTGTTTGTAGCAAACAGCTACTTCGGCATGTAAAAATTTAGCGTAAGCATTAGCACGTTTGGTTCCGCCCATATCAGGTGAAGCCATGGTTAAATTAGGTAAGTTTAAGCTTTTAATGTAAGGGATAAATATGGTTGAAGCAAATAAATGGTCAACAGGTACTTCAAAAAAACCTTGAATTTGATCGGCGTGTAAATCCATCGTCATTATTCGATTTACACCAGCAGCTGTAAGCATATTAGCAGCCAATTTTGCTCCTATCGGAACTCTGGGTTTGTCTTTTCTATCCTGACGTGCTAAACCAAAATAAGGAATTATGGCAACTATTCTTCTGGCTGATGCTCTTTTTGCAGCATCAATCATCATTAATAATTCCATTAAATTGTCGGATGGTGGAAAAGTAGATTGAACAATAAAAACATCAGAGCCTCTAACCGATTCTTCGAAAGAAGGTTGAAACTCACCATCACTAAAAGTGTTGATGATAACATTACCTAGTGAAATACCATAAGTTTTAGCAATTTTTTCTGCTAAATAAACCGATGCTCTGCCACTAAATATTTTAACTGTTGGATTAATCATATCAATTCCCTAAAATCTTAAGGGCTGCAAATTTATTAAAATATTAATTCTTAGCCAAATAAATAATAAAAAGTATTGTATTTTTTTTAATAAAATCTTTCTTGTTTGCAAATTAATCAATATTTTCGCACTCTCAATTTAACTTGAGTATGCCCGAGTGGCGGAATTGGTAGACGCGCACGACTCAAACTCGTGTTCTTATGAGTGCCGGTTCGACTCCGGCCTCGGGTACAAAAAAGCTCCACGCAATATCGTGGAGCTTTTATTTTGGTATTAACTCAAACTCAACTCTTCTATTTAATGCTCTTCCTTCAGGTTTGTCAGAACCATCAATGTTAACATTTGGAGCAATTGGAGAAAGGGAGCCAAACCCTTTGTAGGCTAATCTTTTTTTGTCAATGCCTTTTGAAGTAAGATATAAATAAGCTTGTTTTGCTCTTTTTATTGATAATGCTTGATTGTATTTATCAGTTCCTTTCGAATCGGTATAACCTTTTATTAGAAAAACAATATCGTTATTCACACGCATAAAATCAAACAAAATATCGAGCTCTTTTTGATCTTGGGTTTTAATACTATGGTCATCATATTCAAACAGAATAACTATTGCTTTTTCAAATGGATTTTGTAGTTTGTTTAATTCGGTGGTAAGCTCATTTGAATTTACCATTTCATTAACAATTAATTTAGTTTTTGCTAAATATGCTCTATCTATTGTCTTTTCTTTTATGTAAGAATTTAAAGCATATCTAAATTCAGCGTCGTTTTTGTACATAAATGAAATTTCAGCATAGTCTGGAAAAATAAATTTTAAGTTCTTATCTTTTTCTAGCAAGCTTCTCAATGAATCTTCGGTGATATAAAACTTAACATCTACAAATTTATCTATCGAAGTATTTGTTGAATCACGTACATATTTTGAATAGTTTTTTCTATCAAAAATCACATTTAAAGTGTCATTCTTGCTACTATTTTCAATATCATAAAACGCATTGTAGGTAATGATTTGCTGACCAATGATATTCCCCTCAGAATCTCTAAGATGAACGTGGTGAATTTCCTGATATAGCTGGTAATATTCGACTTGTTTAGGAATTACAAAAGTTTTTTTATACGGGGCAAAACCTTCTGTTTCCACCAGCATTTCATATTTTTTTCCATGTTCTACAAGTAATAGATATTCACCAGATAATTCTTTTGAATTTTGTACAGTATTTAAAGAAGTTTCACCATCAATCATCGTTATTTTAGATTTTGCAGGTACCAATGAATCTCCTTCTAAAACCAAACCTGCTATTTCGGCCAATGGACTTCTTTCATCCGTAAATGTTAATCGGTATAAATCCATTCCACCTTTTCCTTCAGGTCTCTCCGACGCATAATATCCTCTGTTATATCGTGGTGTCATTACAAAAAAAGCATCATTATAAGGAGTGTTTATTGGACTACCCATGTTTATTGGTGAATTCCATGCACCATTCTTTTTTATTGATTTAAAAATATCGTAACCACCCATACTTGAGTGACCTTTTGAAGAAAAATAAATAATTTGTTTATCAGGACTCACATAAGAGATGTCTTCATCGTCTGTAGTATTTATATTTGGTCCTAAATTTTTCATTTCAGACCAATTGCCTAAACTATCTTTTTCCGAAAAATAAATATCCAGTTTTCCAAAACCTCCTTCCCTTTCGCTGGAGATAAACATAGTTTTCTCATCCAAAGTAATAAATACAGATGGCTCATAAGATGAAGAATTAGCAATAGAGAGCTTGACAGGTTCACTCCAACTGGAGTCATTTTTTGTTGAGGTCCAAACATCTGAATTTCTATAAAAATATAATTTATTTCCATCGTTTGATAATTGGATACTGGCATCATGATCCTTGCTATTAATGATTGGAGGAAGTCGCTCAGATAATGAGTATTCAAATGGAGTAACCAGATTAAAAAAACCGGAGGAGGAATCTGTTCTAATTTGTTTAGGTTCAAATAAGCTTCCTTTAATTAAATTTGAAATATAAATATCTTCAAAATAGTCGCCATCGTCCGATTTTTTGCTCCCCACTGTTTCTGGTCTTCGAGATGTGAAAACAATTGTTTTTTCATCCAAAGAAATTGCTGGAGCATATTCCTGATACTTTGAGTTTACACTATCGCCTAAGTTTTCTGCTAATACCTTTCTTGGAGATTTTATCATGGTTTTACCATAATTACAATTTACAATAATAGTTTCAGTTTCCTTTTTAAATTCATTATAAATTTCAGGGCTTATGGTTTTATTTTTGTTTTCTATTTCTAGCTTTAATAGAAATCCTTCAAGAGTTTTAATCGATTTATCAAACTCTAATTTTTTGTGATACAAACTTCCTAAATAAAAATAAGCGACTGTAATTACAGAGTCTGCATGGCTAATATATCTTTCTAGATACCCAATACCTTTGGTTTGTTCATGGTGGGCAAGAAAATAACAAGCTCCTATTTTAAAATTATCATCAGTTTCAATGGTTGAGGTATCTAATTTGGAGTATTCTATTAGGGCATTGTTAAAATCTCCTTTGTTAAAAAACTTACTCGCTTGTTTAAGTTCTTGTTGTGAGTATATTGTTAATAAACTAGAAAAAAATAATAGCGAAAGAAATAACGGCTTAAGAAAGGTCATTAATAAATTTTTTAAGTACAAATGCGTATTCAATTATACGTAAAAATACCGATACTGATGCAAAAATTATAAAAAAGTGATGATAAAGACCTTGAAGTATGTTTTTTTAGTGGTTAAAAAATAAAAAAGCCTGATATTGCTATCAGGCTTTTGCTCCCCCTCTTGGGCTCGAACCAAGGACCCTCTGATTAACAGTCAGATGCTCTAACCAGCTGAGCTAAGGAGGAATGTTGTTTACAACATTATATTTTCAATAATTTAAGAACAATTTATACATTTTTTCCGAACCAATCCCGAAAGCTTTCGGGACTCTGATTAGCAGTCAAATGCTTTAACCAACTAGCTAAAGAGTATTTAATTCTAATTGGGCTGCAATATTAGTTGAAAGTTTTTAAATATACAATATATTTGCACAAAAAATAAGAAAAGTTAATCTAAGAATTCAAATTAATTGAGTAATAAATAATTACAGATGAGTAAAAAATATAATGTATTTGGAATAGGCAATGCCTTAGTTGATATAGTAACTGAAGTTGATGATCATTTCTTAAAGAGTCATAATATAGAAAAAGGACTAATGACTCTTGTGGATGAAAAACATCAAAACAGAATTTCAAATGCCATTAACTTGAGTAATAGTAATAAACAATGTGGAGGTTCTGCTGCAAATTCTATCATTGGCGTTAGTCAATTTGGTGGTTCTAGCTTTTATTCTTGCAAAGTTGCAAACGATGAATTTGGTCATTTTTATATGAAAGACCTAATTGCCAATGGTGTTGAAACCAATTTAAGGAGTGAAAATCTTGAATTAGGAATTACAGGAAAGTGTTTGGTAATGACAACTGAAGATGCTTCCAGAACAATGAATACTTTTTTGGGCATTACCTCAAATTATTCTAGAGCTGAAATAAAAGAAGATGCACTTAAGGATTCTAATTACTTATATATGGAGGGGTATTTGGTTACTTCTGATAATGGGTTGGACGCTATGAAGTATGCTAAGAAAGTAGCTGAAGATAATGGAGTTAAAACTGCTTTAACCTTTTCTGACCCATCCATGGTGAAATATTTTAAAGAACAAATGCAATCTGTAGTTGGAGCAAGTGTCGATTTATTATTCTGTAATGAAGAAGAAGCAATGCTTTATACAGGAAAAGAAAGTCTCTTAGAAGCTCGTGAACACTTGAAACATGATGCAAAGCGATTTGTAATTACGCTTGGAAAGAATGGGGCAATGATTTTTGATGGAGATACATTTATTGATATAGAACCTTATAAAGTTCAAGCTATCGACACCAATGGAGCAGGTGATTTGTTTGCAGGAGCATTTCTTTTTGGTATTACTAACGGACATAGCTTTGCAGATTCAGGAAAACTGGCTTCCTTAGCGTCATCTAAAGTGGTAACTCAATTTGGTCCAAGATTGGAATGGCATCAAGCAAAAGATATTTTAAATAAGCTGTATAAGATTTAATGAATTTGTGAATTTGGTTCAGTTTGATATTGTGGTGGTAAACGTTTAAAAAATAAGAAACACCAAAATTACACCCAAGCCCCAACGCATTTGCGTTGGGGCTTTTTTATGCCTAATTTATTTTTTTTATTCCTGACAAAAGTCATGTAAAACCAGTGATAATAGTTATTCAAACCCAGTGATGATAGTCATTTTTGGGTAGCTACTTATTAGTCACCTTTGTTGTGTTTGTGTAATTAAAATACAAAACAAAAAAAGATTTGGTGATTGCATTTACCACAAATTTAAGTTTTTAAAATTTAGTTTCGAATTTGTTTAGGCAGGATAAAGTGGAAACAATTAAAATCAATTACTCATAATCTGTGCTTTATTTTTAATAAAGATAAAAAAGAATTAGTCTATAAATATAATTTTTATAATTATGAGAACAACAGTTAAAAATGCAGGAATATTGTTATTGATAATCTTTCTGTTTTACGGAAATAGCTATGCTCAAATTACAAAACTACCTGAGTGTAATACTGGTGTGCCGCATTTTAACATCGATTTATCGTCAGATCCGGATAGTATGTATATTACTCCCGAAGTTGAAAGAGCAAAACAATGTTGTGGCAATGCAAGTTCAAACGAAAATTATGTGTCTTTCTACGTTAAAGCACACCCGGATGTAGCAATGATTGAAGTTGATATTTATTCCGGTGCTAATCCTCCAGGGGATGCCGCAAAATACAATGTTGTTACCGGTGGCGATTCTTTAACTGCGGGTTCTTGCGGCCCACTCATTGATGCAGGAGCTCCCACTTGTGTTACTTTAGATTCCTCCGGTTATTTAAAAGTAACGTATTATAAACCTGGGAAAAATAAAAACCGTTACTATTTTAAACAAATACCAAAACCTATTTTCCCTGCTGATGATTCAACAAGAGTAGGTTGCTCATTGCCATTGGAAATATTTGGTTTAAATAACATTACCATAACATCCATCAATTCATCTACTGGAAATACTATTTTAGGTGCTTACAATTCATTATTAAGTTGTACAAACTGCCCAACGCCATCTTTCAGTCCCGGTTTATCTACACCGACTTGGGTTGATTATCAAATTTCGGGAACTCCTCAGGCTCAAACATGTGGAACGTATGTTTCTACTGATACCGTAAGATTATATACATTTAGTGAGTTGGGTATTTCCGCTACTCCAAATCCTGCTTCATTTTGTTCAGGTGGGAGTGGAGTTACTTTAACTGCTACAGCAACAGGTGGCGACGGAAATTATTTTTATAAATGGAAAAATAGTGTTGGAACCATAGTTTCAACTACCAATACCTATTTAGCTGTAACAGCTGGAACTTACACTGCAGAAGTTACAGATGGTTTATTTTCATCTACTTGCCCACCCAAATATGTTTCTGTACCCGTTAGTATTGGCAACCCTCCAGTTGTAAATGCTGGTATTGATCAAACCCTTTGTGCAACTAGTCCAATTGCTTTTTTAACAGGAGAAGTTCAATATGCATCAGGTGGAGTATGGAGTGGCGGTAATGGGGTATTTAATCCTTCCGAAAATTCATTAATAACCACATATATACCTACGGCAACGGAAATTGGAAGTGGTTCGGTAACATTAACTTTAACGAGTACAGGAGCAGGAGGTGGTTGTGTAAACGATAATGATCAAGTGGTAATTAATTTTTCTGATACTATTTTTGTTAATCCTACAGCCGCACCAATATTATGTAAAGGTGGAACAACAACTGTTTTTGCGAATGGAACAGGAGGTACATCCCCTTACCAATATAATTGGAGTACAGGAGTTTCTTCTCCTTCAATTATAGCTTCTTCAGGAACATACAGCGTAATGGTTAGAGATGTATTTGGTTGTGCATCAGGGGCTTCAATTACTCTTTCAAATCCGACACAATTGGTTTTGATAATGTCGAGTACCAATGTAAGTGCCGACGCTTTATGTGATGGAAATGCATCAGTAAATATTTCGGGAGGGACACCTCCATATAATGTGCTATGGAGTAATCTAGAAACTACATTAACTACAAGCAATACTTTGTGTTATGGTATAGCAACTGTAACTGTTACCGATGCAAATGGTTGTAGTGTTATGGGAAGTGTTGTAGTAAATAACCCCACTTGTTCGGCGTTTAATGTAACTGCAAATTCAACTGATGTTAATTGTTATGGAGGAAGTAACGGTACAGCTGCTTCTTTTCCTGTTGGAGGAATTACTCCATATACCTATCAATGGAATTCTTCCCCCGTGCAAACCACACAGAACGCTTCAAATTTATCGGCTGGAAATTATACGGTAACTGTTACTGATAGTGTAGGTTGTATTGATGTTGCCGGAGTAACTATTCAGCAACCTACTATTATGACCAATACTATAATTCATACAGATGTTACCACAATTGGCGGTTCAAATGGTAGTGCTACGGCAAATCCTTTGGGTGGAACTCCAAACTACCAGTATTTATGGACACCTAGTGGACAGATCACTCAAACAGCATCTAATTTAAGTTCTGCAGTAGGAGGATTAGTACATTATTTAACCATCACCGACGATAATTCATGTATTCTCAATGATAGTGTTTTAATCAATCAACCACCATGCTATAACTTTATTTTAGCGGTTAATACTACTAATGTTACCTGTAATGGTTTATCAGATGGTGCAGCTAGTTTAGTTATTGCTCATGGAACGCCTCCTTATGATATTGTATGGTCGAATGGAGCTACAAATGTAACAAGTGTTTCGGGGTTAGCTGAAGGTACATATACGGTTTCGGTTACTGATGCCTCAAATTGTACAACATTTAAAATATTTACCATTAGTCAACCCAATCTACTTACTTTGGGATTAATACCAACAAATATTTCATGTTTTGGTTATAAAGATGGAACCATTGATTTAACCGTGTCTGGAGGTACTTTCCCTTATAGCTATCTATGGACTACCGGAGGAAATCCAATTGCTAACTACGAAGATTTAGTTGATTTGCAACCAGGAACATATTCTATTACTATTTTAGATGAAAATAAATGTGCTGTTTCAGGAAGTATTGGAATTACTCAACCAAGTGCATTAATATCAACTTATACCTATGTCGATAATTTGTGTAATAGTTATTCGGCAGGGTCTATAAATATTACTCCTTCCGGAGGAGTTTTGCCCTACAATTATTCATGGAACGGACCTTCCGGTTATACCAACAATACTCAGGATATTTCAGGATTAGCCAGTGGTTTATATGAAATAGAATTTTCTGATGGAAGTGGCTGTCAGTCTTCTGCTCTTCAGGTTTATATCAATCAGCCAGATACTGTTTTTATCGAAAATATTACGATATCTTGCCCTGCACCCGGAGCAGCAACAACAACCGTTACAGTTGATTTAGTAACAGGTGGAACAGGTGGTCCTTATCAAATTTCTTATGATAATCAGGCTACATTTCAACCGTTGGGAGTTTATACTAAAACGTTAACAGTAGGCACAACTTACCAAGTTTGGGCAAAAGATGCTAACGGATGTCTTTCACCATTTGCTTACGTATTAACAATAGATTCCAACGTAAATGTCGTTTCGGCAACCTTTAATCCTTGTATTCCTCAAGGTGCAACAACAATTCCTGTAACTGTAAGTTCAACAGGTGGCGACGGTGAACCATACCAAGTTTCTACCGATGGAGGATTAACATGGGCTGCTGCGGGTACTTATGTAATTAATCTACCAGTAAATGCCAACTATAACATTTCTGTTAAAGATGGTAAAGGTTGTATCTCAACAAATTACCCAATTAGTATTCCGGCTGAATTAACTTCGACTATTGTAATGATTAACGAAGTAAGTTGCTTAGGTGCAAATGATGGAACTCTTAATTTAACTGTGAATGGTGGAACACCAACCTACCAATATGCGTGGACAGGACCTTCAACGTTTACATCTTCAAATGAAGATTTATCGAACCTTT
Organism: uncultured Vicingus sp.; assembly: GCA_964371285.1. Taxonomy (GTDB): domain Bacteria; phylum Bacteroidota; class Bacteroidia; order Flavobacteriales_E; family Vicingaceae; genus Vicingus. The sequence continues at coordinate 21,432 of CAYJMI010000014.1, forward strand.
ATGCGGGAACTTATTATGTTACAATAACTGATAACGAAGGTTGTACTAAACAAGATTCCATTGTGATAACCACAGTAGTTGATATTACTAATCCTGTTATTACCTGCGTAAGTAATCAAACAGTACCTTCTTCAACTACCTCTTGCGAATATACCGTTATAGATATTGCTTGGGATGCAACTGCAACAGACAATTGTGTGGTAAGTGATGTTTCATATACGTTAACCGGAGCAACTTCCGGAACAGGAAATTCATTAAATGGAGTTTCTTTTAATTCTGGAATAACTACTGTTATCTGGATTGCAACGGATGGACTTGGAAATACAGATCAATGTGTATATACAGTAACTGTAGTTGATACTACATCACCAGGCATCATCGTATGTGGAGCAGGCAATCAAACCGTAAATGTAGATGCCGACGAATGTAACTACACCCAAACCACCTCAGCGT